>JBCCWI010000007.1:0-68453 GCA_039193795.1 Actinomycetota bacterium
CTCACGGGCGACGATCGCGGTTTCACCTTGCTCGAGGTGATGGTGGTCGTGCTCGTGATCGGCATCCTGCTCGCCGTCGGCATCCCCACCTACCTCGGCGCTCGTGGCCGTGCGCAGGACAAGTCGGCGCAGTCGACCCTGCGTGTCGCCCAGACCAGCGCCCTGGTCATCTTCACCGACAACGGTGACTTCGGCGACGCCGATACCACTGCGCTCACGGCGACCGAGCCGTCGTTCACCTGGAACGGCAGCACCACCGCCAGTGCGGACGACCAGGTCATCAGCATCTCGGCCAACGGTGCCGGCACCGAATGGGGTGCCGCCGCCATGTCGGACTCCGGTACGTGCTTCTACATCCGGGTGAGTTCCAACGGCCCGACCCGGTACGGCTCCTCGGACTCGGCCGCGTGCACCGGCGCCCAGGCCCTCACGGTGACCGACGCCGGCTGGTAGTCCCACCGACAGATCCCCCCCCACCCACGCACGGCCGGCGGCTCAGTCCGCCGGCCGTTGCGTTCTCCCGGAGCGACACCATGCGCGACCCTCAAACCACCTCATCCGCTGATCGTGGCTTCACCTTGCTCGAGGTGATGGTGGTCGTGCTCGTGATCGGCATCCTGCTCGCCGTCGGCATCCCGACCTACCTGGGAGCCCGAGGCCGGGCCCAGGACAAGGCTGCCCAGTCCTCGTTGCGCTCCGGCCTCACCGCGGCGTCGGTCGTCTACACCGACCGACTCGACTTCGGTGATGCCGACGCCGGCGGGCTGGCCGCCGCCGAGCCCGCGTTCACCTATGTCGGTCCGACGACGGCATCGACCGACGACACGGAGCTGAGCGTCGCCGCGACGGCCGACGGAGACCGATGGGGCGCGGCCGCCCTCAGTGACTCCGGAACATGCTTCTACATCCGCGCCGATGCGGACGGCGCGACGACCTACGGGTCGTCGGACACCGCGTCCTGCACCGGCGGGCAGGCGCTGACGGTCCTCGACGCCGACTGGTCGGGCGGCACGTCGGGCGGGAGCGGGGGCGGATCCGCAACGCCGACGACCGCGCCGACCCCGGTCCTGCAGGTCAGCGTCGACGACGCGACGCTCGGCACCGGCTTCCAGACCGACGGCACCGGCTACGGCGTCCCCAACGGCGCCGGTTTCAACGGTGGTGGCGCTGGATCGACCAGCGACTTCGTGCAGTTCGACTTCGTCGTCGCCGAGGCCGGCACGTACCGGATCGTCGGTTCGGTGCGATCTCCGAACGGCAACGACGACTCGTTCTGGGTGACGGTCGACGGACAGCCGTCGGGCGGCTACCTGTGGGACACCGGTCGTTCGTCGACGTATTCCTCCTCCACCGTTCGGGATCGGGGGAGCGGCACGGTCGAGATCCATCTCGAGCCCGGTGCCCACCAGGTCACCCTGTGGCGGCGCGAAGACGGCACCTATGTCTCGGGCCTGGAGTTGGTCAAGCAGAACTGAGCGGCGAAGGGTCGGTGTGGCATCGCTCGCCGATGACCTTCGCCACTGATGCCGGGCCGGGGGTGGGCCGAGCCTGACGGCAGTCCTTGGCCGCATCGGCGGCGGCGTCGACCGCACCGGTCGCGGCCGGATCGAGGACGAGTCGGTGTCGGCCCAGTCCATCGACGTCGACGGCGATCGAGCCCCCTGCCACCGCCGGGCAGGGGGCTCACCGCGTTCGTCGACGGCGAGCTCGCTCTAGTGACCGGTCCACCCGGGTGGACGCTTCTCCGCCCGTGCGCGGCGGCCCTCGGCGGCGTCGTCGGTGGCGCCGACCAGCCGTCGCATCGTCTCGCCCATGCGCACCGCGTCGGTCCACGGCAGCGACCGGCCCCGCCGGGCCATCTCGTTGGTGGCGCGCACCGCGAGCGGGGCGCCCTGGCACAGCCGCTCGGCGAGTGTGCGGGCCTCGGCCATCAGCGTGTCGTGGTCGTGCACCCGCCACGCCAACCCGATCGAGCGGGCGTGCTCGGCGTCGAAGGTCTCCCCGGTGAGCAGCATCTCCAGCGCATCGGGCATGGCCACCTTGTCGGGGAGCCGAAGGGCACCGACGATCGTCGCGATGCCGATCCCGACCTCGGGGTAGGCGAACGTCGCCCGGTCCGACGCCAGCACGAAGTCGCAGGCGAGCACGGCGGTGAGTCCGTACCCGATGCAGGGGCCGTTGACCGCCGCGATCGTCGGCTTCCAGATCTCCATGCCCGATTCGAAGGTGGTGATGGTCGGCCACTCCCAGAACGACCCGGGCCAGGTTCCGGTCGAGCCGGCACCGTCGCGCAGGTCGGCGCCGGCGCAGAACGCTCGACCCGCGCCGGTCACGATCGCGACCCAGGCCTCGTCGTCTTCGCGGAAGGTCGTCCAACACTCGTCGAGCGCGTCGCGCATCGCGCCGTTCACCGCGTTGAGCGCGTCGGGTCGGTTGTAGGTGATCGTGGCGACGTGGCCCTCTCGGGCATAGGTCGCCGGAGCAACACTCTCGTCCGGCATGGACCCAGAGTGTTCCCTACGCTGCGGCCCATGACCACTGTGACTGCTGATCTCACCGCCGGCTTCGCTGTCGAACTGCGGGCCGGCGACCATGTCTGGCACGCCGACGAGCCCGCCTCGCTGGGAGGCACCGACACCGGCCCGAACCCCTACGAACTGCTGTTGTCCGCGGTGGCGGCGTGCACGTCGATCACGATCTCGATGTATTGCCAACGCAAGGGCTGGAACCTGCACTCGGTGTCGGCCCGCTACGACTACGACCGTGTGCACGCCACCGACTGCGACGACTGTGAGGACGACGCGTCGGGTCGGATCGAGCGCATCCGCAGCGAGATCTACATCGAGGGCGACTTCGACGACGAGGCCCGCATGAAGCTCACCGACATCGCCAAGCGGTGTCCGGTCCACAAGACCGTCGACGCAGGTGTGACCTTCACGACGGAGTGCGTCTTCGCCGGCTGAGACGAACCTGGTCCGTGCGTCGTCGCCGGCTGCGGCGAGGCGCCGGGTCGGTGGCGTCGCCAGGCGAGGTCGATGGCGAGCACCAGGAACGGCACGGTCCACGGCACGACCCGCGACAGATTGCGGACGTCGAACAGCACGTCGCGATCGACCACGGTCAGCACGGCGACGTCGAGCAGCAGAAGCAGGGCGAGCGTCGGGTCCACGGAGCGGAGGCGGCTCGCGGTCCACAGCGAGGCGAGCACGAATGCGAGCGCGACCGTGATCTCGACGGTACCGAGCCCCTGGGTGAGCCATCCCATGAACGGGAGGCGGAACTGGGCGGTGGACTTGCCCGCGTCGCCGATCCAGACCTCGAGGACACCCATCCAGGCCACGAGCACAGCCGGCGGGATCGCCAGGGTCCAACGCCGGTCGGACCCTGCGGTGAGGAAGACCGCGGCGGGAACGAGCAGGGTTGTCTCGCGTGTGAGCGCGGCGAGGGTGAACAAGACGATGGCCGTTCGTGTCGCGTCGGGGCGTCGCCAGGCGACGACCCCGGCGATGGCGAGGCCGAGCCCGAGGGCATCGCCGAGGTGCACGATCATGCTCGTCAGGAAGGCGGGGGTTAGGCCCACCGCAGCACCGGCGACCCAGCCGCCGCCGTGGCGCTGGGCGAGGCGGGCGACCGCAGCGGCGGCCACGCCGATGCCGGCGAGGTTGATCGCCCAGAAGCCGTAGACGACGGCCATGCCGTCGGGCAGCGGTGCGGTCAGCGCCGGGTAGACGATCCGGCGAGCTCGGTAGGTCACCGAGTCCAGGTGGCCGTCTGCATCGCGCAGATCGGGGAGGGTGCGCGAGAGCACATAGTTGGCCTGGCCGTCATGGCCCCAGCCGGGCACCAGGTGGGTGTCGGGGAGGTCGGCCTCGACGAAGCCGCGGGCCGAGGCCTGCTCGCCGACGCGGAGGTAGCGGGTGAGATCGAAGCCCGGTCCGAGGTCGATGAGGGTCACCAGCACCGCGAGCGCGACCGCGACGGCGGCGGCGCGGGCGGGGCCGGGGACGGAAGGCAACACCCTCCTCTCATCGGCACCGGGGGCGGTGAGGCGAAGGAAAACGACGACGGGCGGCCCCGTGGGGCCGCCCGTCGACGATCGCTCAGAACGACACGATCACTGGTTCTTCAGGGAGTCCCGGATCTCGGTGAGGAGGTCGATCTCGCTGGGCCCGCTCTCGGCCGGTGCCTCCTCTTCCTTGCTGGCGTTGTACGCCCGCAGGATGAAGAAGACGGCGGCGGCGATGAACACGAAGTTCACGATCGCGGTGATCACCGAACCGTAGAAGTAGGGCGTGTCGGCCAGCGTGAAGGTCAGCGTGCTGAAGTCCGGCTCGCCGAAGATCATGGCGATGAACTGCATGAGGATGCCGTCGACGAAGCTCGTCACGACGGGCGCGAAGGCCGCAGCCATCACGACCGCAACGCCGAGTTCGACGATGTTGCCCTTGTTGATGAAGTCCTTGAATTCCTGAAGCACCGAAGTCTCCCTCTTCTCGTGTGCGGGCGAGATCGTAAGACAGGCGTCTCTGCGGTGCCAGTGAAGCGGCTTCGCTACAGTCGGGCTTCGCCGCCCGGCGGAGTGTGTCGGGCCGTGGGAACGAGGGGGAAGGCCATGGCTGAGGGCTCGATCGAGATCTACGAGAGCGAGGATCGGCGGTTCCCGCCGTCGCCGGAGTTCGTGGCGCAGGCGAACGCGAACGACCGGTCGATGTGGGAGGAGGCCGAGGCCGACTACGAGGCGTTCTGGGCCCGTCAGGCCCGTGAGCTGCTCACCTGGCACACGGACTTCGACACCGTGCTCGAGTGGGATCTGCCCTTCTCGAAGTGGTTCATCGGTGGCGAGCTCAACCTGTCGTACAACTGCCTCGATCGTCACGTCGAGGCGGGCATGGGCGACAAGGTCGCGTTCCACTGGGAGGGCGAACCGGGCGACACCCGCACGATGACCTACGCCGAGCTGCTCACCGAGGTGCAGACGTTCGCCAACGTCTTGAAGGGGCTGGGGCTCGAGAAGGGCGACCGGGTCGCGATCTACATGCCGATGGTGCTCGAGTTGCCGATCGCCATGTTGGCCTGCACCCGCATCGGCGTCGCCCATTCGGTGATCTTCGGCGGCTTCTCGCCCGACGCGATCACCGACCGGTGCGAGGACGCCGAGGCCAAGCTCGTCATCACCGCCGACGCCGGCTATCGCCGCGGCGAGCCGTCGGCGCTCAAGCCCAACGTCGACGAAGCGCTCGCCAACGGTGCCGCGTCGGTCGAGAACGTCGTCGTCGTCAACCGCTGCGACACCGGCCCTGCCATGGTCGAGGGCCGCGATCACTGGTGGCACGATCTCATGGCCGGTGCGTCGGCCGACTGCCCGGCCGAGCCGATGGACTCCGAGCAGCTGCTCTACATCCTCTACACGTCGGGCACGACGGCGAAGCCCAAGGGCATCATGCACACCACCGGCGGCTATCTCACCCAGGTGGCGTTCACCCACAAGTACGTCTTCGATCTCAAGCCCGACACCGACGTGTACTGGTGTGCGGCCGACATCGGTTGGGTCACCGGCCACAGCTACATCGTCTACGGCCCGTTCACCAACGGCGCCACGTCGGTGATGTACGAGGGCACGCCCGACACGCCCCGACCCGAGGAACGCGAAGGCGACCGGGCGGCATGGAAGAAGGATCGCCTCTGGGACATCATCGAGCGCTACGGCGTCACCCAGCTCTACACCGCGCCCACCGCCATCCGCACCTTCATGAAGTGGGGTCCGGAGTGGCCGGCCGGCCGTGATCTCTCGACCCTGCGGGTGCTCGGCACGGTCGGCGAGCCGATCAACCCCGAAGCGTGGATGTGGTACCACGAGCACATCGGGGCCGAGTCGTGCCCGATCGTCGACACGTGGTGGCAGACCGAGACCGGAGGCAACATGATCACGCCGCTGCCCGGCGTCACCACCACCAAGCCGGGTTCGGCCACCCAGACCATCCCGGGGGTGTTCGCCGAGGTCGTCGACGATCAGGGCAACCCGGTCGAGGAGGGTGGCGGGTACCTCACGCTCACCCGGCCGTGGCCGGGGATGCTGCGAGGCATCTGGGGCGACCCGGAGCGCTACAAGGAGACCTACTGGTCCGAGTACGAGGGCCGCTATTTCGCAGGCGACGGTTGTCGCATCGACGCCGACGGGTATCTCTGGCTGCTCGGTCGGGTCGACGACGTCATGAACGTGTCGGGTCACCGCATCTCCACCGCCGAGGTCGAGTCGGCGTTGGTCGACCATGAGGCCGTCGCCGAGGCTGCCGTCGTCGGCGCGACCGACGACGTCACCGGACAGGCCATCGTCGGGTACGTGATCCTCGTCGGCGCGGCCGAAGCTTCCGACGAGCTTCGCGAGGAGATCCGCCAGCACGTCTCGAAGAAGCTCGGCCCGACCGCTCGACCCAAGGCCGTCTTCCTCGTGCCCGACCTGCCCAAGACCCGGTCCGGCAAGATCATGCGCCGACTGTTGCGCGACGTCGCCGACGGCCGCGATCTCGGCGACACCACCACCCTGGCCGATCCCGGGGTGGTCGCTGCGATCGCCGAGGGTGCCGCCGACTCCGACGAGGACTGACAGTGGGCGGCGCCGGCGGATGACCAGCGACCATCCTCACAACTGGATCTCCTCCACCGGTCGCCCGATCGGTGGCCCCACCGTCGTGCTCGATCTCGACGGCGTGATCTCCGACGCGTCGCATCGTCAGCACTTCCTGGAGGCCGAGCGATCCCGCGACAAGGACTGGCACGGCTTCTTCCACTCCTGTGTCGACGATCCGGTGATCCCGCATGGCGCCGCGCTGGCCGCGGCGATGGCGTCGGACCACGGCGTCGTGATCCTCACCGCCCGCATCGACGAGATCCGCGACAAGACGGTCGCCTGGCTCGAGGTCAACGGGATCCGACACGACTGGTTGATCCTGCGCGGCCCGCGAGAGGGCGGGCCGAGCGTGGAATGGAAGCGAGGCCAGCTCGAAGGTCTGGCCGAGGCGGGTGCCGAGATCCGATTCTGTGCCGACGACGATCCTCGCAACGTCGAGATGATGCGGGCACTCGGCATTCCGACGCTCTATGTCCCGTCGGGCTACTACGCCGACCGCGAACGCGGGACCGTCGAGTACCGATGACCGGCGGCGAGCGGTTCCCCTGGGGGGCGGTCTCGCTGCTGGGGGTGCTCACGATCGTCGGGTATGGCACCTGGCACTACTCGTTCGGGGTCCTGCTCGAGCCGATCCTCGACGACACCGACTGGTCCGAGGAGTGGCTGGTCGCGGCCTTCAGTGCGACCGGGCTGATCGGCGCGTTCGCAGCTCCGCTCGCCGGCCGCATGATCGATCGGCAGCGGTTCCGGTTGGCGCTCGCCGCGACCGGTGTGGTCTCGGCTGCCGGCCTGATGCTCGCATCGACCACGGATTCGCTGGTCGTGTTCGTGGTGTCGACCGGCGTCGCCGGGTCGATGCTGGCCGCGTTCGCGTTGTATCACGTGACCCAGACCCTGGCCGTCCGCTACGCGCCGACGAAGTCGGCGCGCTCGGTGAGCGTCCTCACGTGGTGGGGCGCGTTCGCGAGCACCATCTACCTGCCCTTCACGGCCTACCTGGTCGACGCCGCCGACTGGCGGTTCGCGGTGCGGGTCCTCGCCGTCATCGCCGGCGTCTACCTCGTCGGCGCCGCCCTGATGCTCCCGGCGCCGCCGCGCACCGAGACGTTCGAGCAGACCCGAGGCCTGGCGTACCTCACCGAACCCGCGGTGCGTCGGTACGCGATTGCGAGCTTCGGTTGCGGCCTCGCGGTCGGGATCGTGCTCGTCTACCAGGTGACGATCATGACCCTCGCCGGGCTCTCGCTGACCGCCGCCGCGTGGCTGGCCGGCGCCCGGGGCATCGCCCAGTTCGTCGGTCGACTGCCGGTGATCTGGATGGCCGAGCGGTACGGCTCACGCCGCTCGCTGCAGACCGCGTACGCCGCCATCGCGGTCGGGTGTGGCGTGCTCGCGTTCGCGGTCAATCCGATCATCGGGCTCGCGTACGTGATCGTCGGCGGGTTCGGCATCGGCGCGACGTCGCCGCTCGTCGGCATCCACTCGTCGACGATCTTCCCGCCCGACCGGCTCGGCCAGGGGATGGGGAGCATGTCGCTGGTGTTCGGTCTGGCGATGGCACTCGGACCGACCACCGTCGCGCTGGTGGCCGACGGCGAGACGGTGCGATGGCTCGGCCCGACGGTCGCCGCGGCGGGTGCGGCGTTGGCCGTGGTGATGATGACCGAACCCCGCTCGGTGTCAGCTGGACGAGAGCGCAGCGTTCACCCAAGCGCCGAGGCGTGATCGGGCGATGTCGTCGCGCAGCCGGATCGTGAGCCGATCGCCGGTCGGCGCCCGCCGATCGAGCGGTTCGACCAACACGCCGGACTCGAGGTGTCGGGCGAGCAGCGATCGTCGGCCGACCAGGACCCCTTCGCCTCGTCGCGCCGCCTCGACCGCTATCGAGAACAGTGTGACGTCGATCGAACGGGCCGGTGCGACGGGCTGATCACCGAGCCATCGTGTCCAGTGGTGCTCCCAGGCGAGGTCGCGCAGGCGGGTGGCGGTGGCGAGGTCGTCGATCCTCTGGATCGTCGCCGCGATCGACGGGGCGGCGACGAGGACCAACCGGTCGCTGTCGTGATCGGCCGCCGGCTCGAATCCGGCGGTCATGTCGAAGCCGTCGCGGTGGAGATCGGGACGTCGGTCCACGGCGTGGATCGACACGTCGGCCTCCGGCGCGAGGGCCCGAATCTCCGCGAGTCGTGGTGTCACCCACAGCTCGGCGATCGCAGGGAGCGCAGCGATTCGCAGCGAGGTGATGCCGCCACCGCCGTCGCGGAGCCGATTCGCGGCCGCCCCGAGTGCGTGGAACGCGTCGGTGAGCAGAGGTCGCGTCCGACGACCGGCTTCGCTCAGCGAAACGCCCCGTGCGGTGCGCTCGAACAGCGGCTGGTCCGCCCAGGCCTCGACGGCCTTGACGTGCTGGGCGATGGCCGCTGGGGTGACGTGGAGTTCCTCGGCGGCCCGGCTGAAGCTCTCGAGCCGTGCGGCCGCCTCGAAGGCGCGCAGCGCGGTGGCGCTGGGAAGGTCGAGCGGGGGCGGCATGAGTGCCATCGAGGCCAAGCCTAGCTAGGCCTCGACGATCGTGATCCTGTGGTTGCGGGCGGCCCCGTCGAGCCCGATGCTCGTCGCATGACTCGTCGACTCGCTCCTCGTTCATGGGTTCCCGAGACATCGGAGGCCCGCGTCACCGCCGTCGCCGAGCGCGCCGCAGCGCTGCCTGCGACGGCGATTCCCGCACACGTGGACGAGCTGATCTCGGCCAATGTCCGGATCCACGACCACGACTGCGTCAACCTCAACCCGGCGACCAACACGATGAGCCCGGCGGCGAGCGCCGCGCTCGCCGGTGGCCTCGGCACCCGTACGTCGCTCGGCTATCCCGGCGCCAAGTACGAGATGGGCCTCGAAGCGATCGAGGAGATCGAGGTGATCGCCGCCGAGCTCGCCGCCCGCGTCTTCGGCGCGTCGTTCGTCGAGTTCCGGGTGCCGTCGGGGGCGATGGCCAACCTGATGGTCTTCATGGCGACCGCTCGTGCCGGCGACGCCGTCATCGTGCCGCCCGCCTCCATCGCCGGCCATGTCACCCATCACGATCCGGGCGCCGCCGGCCTCTACGGGCTCGAGATCCACGAGGCCCCGATCGATCCCGAGCGCTACACGGTCGATGTCGACGCGCTGGCCGATCTCGCCGTGCGCGTCCGGCCCCGCCTGATCACGATCGGTTCGAGCCTCAACCTCCATCACCACGACGTGGCGGCGATCCGTCGTGTCGCCGACACGGTCGGCGCCGTCGTGATGTTCGACGCCGCCCACCTGTCGGGTCCGATCGCCGGAGGTGTGTGGCCGAACCCGCTGGCCGAGGGGGCTCATGTCATGACCATGAGCACCTACAAGAGCCTCGCCGGCCCGACCGCCGGCCTCGTGCTCACCGACGACGCCGGCCTGGCCGAGCGGATCGATGCCATTGCGTTCCCCGGGCTGACCGCGAACTTCGACGCGGGCAAGACGGCGGCGCTCGCGTTCACCCTGAACGACTGGCTCGCCCACGGAGCCTCCTACGCCGCGGAGATGGTCGCGTCGGCCGCAGCGCTCGCTGACGCGCTCGTCGACGAGGGCGTGGCGGTGTTTCGGCCCGGTGGTGTCGCGACCCGCTCCCACGCGTTCGCCCTCGATGTCGGCGCGCTTGGCGGGGGCATGGCGACCGCCCACCGTCTGCGTCAGGCGAACCTGCTCACGTCGGCCATCGGGCTCCCGTCCGGCCTCGATGACGGGGTACGGATCGGCACGAACGAGCTGGTGCGCTGGGGAGCGAGGGCCGGTGACATGGCCGAACTCGCGTCGCTCGTCGCCCGCGGGTTGCGCACCGATGCGCTCGATGCGGTGGCCGCCGACGCCTCCGCCTACCGTCGCCGTTTCACCGAGGTCGGATACACCGTGCGGTCAGAGGATCGCGAACAACACGGCTGAGGAGTCTCGCGCCGCGGCGGCAAAGACGTTCGCGGTCTCGCGGAATCCCCAGAGCCCGAACGAGCGGCCTTCGTCGTCGTCCGGGCCAGTGGCCATGAATGGGCTCGAGAGCGTTGCGAGTTGTGCCGCGGCGTGGTCGTCGTCCACACCGACGAGTGCAGAGTTGATCGTTGCCACTTCGGTCGCATCGACGATCATCGCCGGGCCGAAGACGAGTTCCCCGCCGATCGGGGCTGCGTTGTCGGTGAGCATCATGCCGGTTCCTGCGATCTGCCCGATCAACGGAAACGCAACCTCCCATGACTTGTCGATCTCGACAGCGTCCGCGCTTGTGAGTCGCTCGTAGATCTGTTCGTCGCTCCAGTCGGATGCTGCCGTCACATCGCTGGGACTCAGGATCGTGAGGTTTGCGCGCATTCCCATGAAGCAGTCTCCTTTCGGAGTGATCGTCGTTCTCAGATGGCGAGGCCGGCGGCGAGTTCGGCGCGGTAGGTCCGAGCCCGTTCGAGCTTGCGGTCATCGTAGCCGCGCACCGACTGGGGGAGGGTGGCGAGGCGGGTGGCCTCCTCGATCGTCATGGTGTCGTCGGCGAGCCGTCCGAGCATCAGATCGATCGACGCCTCGAAGACCTCGATCAGCTCGCGTTCGACCTTGCGGACCTCGGCGCGGCCGAACGGGTCGAGCCGGGTGCCGCGAAGACGCTTGCCACGGGCCAGCAGCCGCATCAGCGGCGAGCCGACGGAGGTGCGGATCGCGATCTTGCGGTCGAGACCGAACGCCTTGAACACGGGTGGGTGCAGCTTCCACCTCGCCTTCGCCCCCGCACCGCCGACGGTCTCGATCGTCGTCCGCGCCTCGGGGCCGGTGAGGAGGCGGGCCACCTCGTATTCGTCTTTGTAGGCGAGCAGCTGGTGGTGACTCACCGCGACGGCGGTGGTGAACGCGTCGTTGCCCACGCTGGCGGCCCGCTCGACGAGGTCGAGGTAGCGGCTCGCGTACGTCGCGTTCTGGTAGGCGAGGAGATCGGCGGTGCGGAGCTCGACACCGTCGGGCAGAACCCGTGCCCGCGACGCGAGCGGGGTCGGGAGGTCGGGGACCATGACCTCCGGACCGGCCGCTCGCGCCGCACCCGTCCCGGGGGAGACGGCTTCGGCTCGACCCGCCGCGAAGGCGGCGAGGTTGGCGTCGACGGCCACGCCGTTGAGGCGGATGGCCTCCTCGACCGCAGTGGCGGCGATCGGCAGGCACCCGTGCTGATAGGCGAAGCCGAGCAGGAAGATGTTGGCGGACGCCGTCGATCCGAGCAGCCGTTCGGTCAGCGCCGCCGCATCGGTGTAGCGGTTGCGCTCCCGCACCGACGAGGTGGCGATGCGGTCGCGGAGCTCGTCGAGTTCGGGGTAGCGGCGGTCGGGGCGGCCGACCATGGAGCCGGTCGGCGTCTCGCTGACCGAACCGATCAGGACCGTCCGGGTCGGGTCGCCGGCGGCGAGCGTCGCCGGGCCGACGGCGGCCAGCAGATCGAACGCGAGGATGACGTCGGCGCCCTCGTCGCCGATCAGGTTGGAGGGGGCCGGCCCGCCGGCGGTGATGCGCAGATCGCCGGTGACCCGACCGGCCTTCTGGCTGAGCCCGGTCTGGTCGAGCCCGCGGACGTGAAGGCCGTCGAGCATCGCTGCGGTGGCGATCACCTGCGCGACGGTCACGACACCGGTGCCACCGATGCCGACCATGCGCAGGTCGAACGCATCGGACGGCACCACGAGCTCGGGGTCGGGGAGGGTGTCGGTGGGCGATGCCGTGGGCGCGCGTCGCGCTTCGGCGGGCTTGGGCGTGATCTCGACGAAGCTCGGGCAGTCGCCTTCGATGCAGGAGTAGTCGAGGTTGCAGCTCGATTGATCGATCGTGGTCTTGGTGCCGAGCGGAGTCTCGATCGGCTGCACCGAGAGACAGTTGGAGACCTCACCGCAGTCACCGCAGGCTTCGCAGATCCGGTGGTTGATCGCGATCCGGACGGGCGGTGTCTCGACGACTCCCCGCTTGCGGAGTCGGCGGGCCTGAGCGGCACACGCCTGGTCGTGGATCATCACCGTCACGCCCGGGACCGTCGCCAGGTGCTCCTGTGCTTCGATGATGCGGGTGCGGTCCCAGACCTCGGTCGGGCCGGTCGGACCGGTCGGGAGGACGACGCGGTCGTAGCGGTCCAGGTCCTCGGTGGTGATCAAGACTTCACGGACGCCGTGGGCGAGCAGCGCGGTCGCGATCTCGGGTACGCCCATGCCGCCGACGGCGTCCTGCCCGCCGGTCATGGCGACCGTGCCGTTGTAGAGGAGCTTGTAGGTCGTGTTGATCCCGGCGGCGATCGACGCCTGGATCGCCAGCTGGCCCGAGTGGAAGAACGTGCCGTCGCCGAGGTTCTGGATGAAGTGGTCGCGTTCGACGAACGGCGCCATGCCGATGAACTGCACACCCTCACCGCCCATGGCGGTGATGCCGGCCGATTCGCCGACCTTGTCCTCCTCCATCAACAGGACCATGCCGTGGCAGCCGATCCCCGCACCGACGAGCGCGCCGTCGGGGACCTTGGTCGAGCGATTGTGGGGGCAACCGGAGCAGAAATACGGCGAACGGTCGACCGACAGTGGGATCAACGCCCGCTCTCGACGGGGCTGCTCGGCCGGAACCAGACGATCCGCGATCCGCACCGACAACCGCTCGCGGAGCCCGTCGACGATCGCCCCGGCGTCGAGGATGCCGTGGTCGCGCATGAGCACGCGACCGTCCTCGTGCTTCTTGCCGACGACGCGAGGCTGATCGGGCCCGCCGTAGAGCGCGTCCTTCACGAGCCACTCGAGGGTGGGGTTCTTCTCCTCGACGATGACGATCTCGTCGAGGCCGCGGGCGAACCGACGGATGTTGGCCGGGTCGATCGACAGCGGCATCTGCATCTGGAGGATGCGGATGCCGGCAGCCTCGATCTCGGCGAGCGACCCGAGGCCGAGTCGGCGCAGGGCCTCGAGGAGCTCGTGGTACGTGTAGCCCGAGGCGACGAGTCCGATCCAGGCGTCGGTGGGGTCGGCGGTCGTGTGGTTGAGTCGGTTCGCGCTGGCGTAGCGCTGGGCGAGGATCAGCCGGATGTCGCGGAAATCGCGCTCGAGCTCGAGGGTGGTCGGCGTGAGGAGGTTGCCGTTGGGGGTCGGCTCGTAGATCCGGCCCGACGGGTCGCCGGGGATCGACAGATCCGGGGTGACGATCTCGAGGCCGTCGGCGGTGAGGTCGACGGTGCCCGAACCGTCGGCGACGGCCGCGACGATCTTCATCGCCGTCCAGGTGCCGGTCATGCGGCTGAGCGCGACGGCGTGGCGGGCGAGATCGATCGTCTCCTGCACGTCGCCGGGGTAGAAGAGCGGCATGTGCAGGTCGTAGATGGTCGCGTCGGACGACGACGGCAGTGTCGACGACTTGGCCGCCGGGTCGTCGCCGACGAGGGCGATCGCGCCGCCGTGGCGCGAGGTGCCGGCGAACGCGGCATGGCGCAGGGCGTCGCCGGCTCGGTCGAGGCCGGGTGCCTTGCCGTACCAGAGGCCCAGCACGCCGTCGTAGCGGACGTCGGGTTGGGTGGCGGCGAGCTGACTCCCCATCACCGCCGTCGCCCCGAGCTCCTCGTTCACGCCGGGTTCGCACACGATCGGCAGGTCCTCGGCCATGGCGGCGGCACGGGCGACCTCCTGGTCGAAGCCGCCGAGCGGCGAACCGGGATAGCCGCTGATGAACGCGGCGGTGTTCAGTCCGGCCCGCCGGTCGGCTCGGAGCTGTTCGACCGGGATGCGGGCCAGGGCCTGGACTCCCGTGAGGAAGGCCCGTCCGTCGTCCTTGAGATAGCGGTCGGTCAGGTCATAGTCGATGACGGCCATGCATCGAGAGTCGCATTCGTCACACGTATGCTCAATCTGTCCGAACATTCAACGGAAAAAGGCTCATGGAGCATTCACTCTCACGAAATGAGACGGAGATTCTCGCGGCGCTCCAGTCAGATGCACGGCAGACCAACCGGGCCCTGGCCCAGACCGTCGGGTTGGCGGCCTCGACGGCGCTCGACCGGACCCGCGACCTGGAGCGCCGCGGTGTCATCACCGGCTACCACGCCGCCGTCGATCTGCGGTCGCTCGGCCGACGGCTCCAGGCCTTCGTGTCGGTGCGGGTCAATCCCAAGAGCGAGGAGGTGGTCGACGGCATCGTCGAGCACCTCTGGTCGTTGCCAGAGACCCTCGCGGTGTTCCTGGTCAGCGGTGGCGACGACCTGCTGATCCAGGTGGCCGTCCGCGACACCGATCATCTGCGCGACGTCGTGCTGGCCGAGATCGCCGGGCTCGACGGCGTCGTCGACGAGACCACCTCGCTGATCTTCGAGCACCGACGCAAGACCGTCGTCGAGCCGCTGTAGCGGCGCACGAGTCGCCGTCGGTCAACCGACCGCGACGGCGGCGTCGATGGCGAGCCGGTCGACGAAGCGGGGATCGTGGCTGACGGCGAGCAGGGTGCCGCCGTACTGCGCGAGCGCCGACTCGAGCTGCTCGATGGCGGGGAGATCGAGGTGGTTCGTCGGCTCGTCGAGGATCAAGAGGTTCACGCCGGCGGCCTGGAACGCCGCGAGTTGGGCACGGGTGCGCTCGCCCGGTGAGAGGGTGTCGGCGATGCGGTCCACCTCGGCGGGGCCGAGACCGAACTTGGCCAGCACCGAACGAGCCTCGGTCGCGTCGAGTCCACGCTCGTCCTGGAACGTCCGCAGCAGCGACGCCCGCCCGACGAATCCGGTGCGCCGTTGATCGAGGCGACCCACGATCACGCCGGGACCGAGCGTGACCTCGCCCGCGGCCAACGGCACCTCGCCGAGCAGCGCATCGATCACGGTCGACTTGCCCGAGCCGTTCGCGCCGGTCAGCCGAATGCGATCACCCCAACGCAGTTCCAGATCGAACGGCCCGACGCTCCAGCTCCCTCGCTCGACGACGACCTCGCGCCACGTCGCAGCGATCGTCGCGCTCCGCGGCGCACCTGCGATCTCGAATCGGAGATCCCATCCCTCGAAGGGCGCCTCGGGGATCGCCACCCGGTCGGCCGCGGCCTGGGACCGAGTGGCTCGGCTCCGGAGCTTGTCGGTCCGGGCGAGCTCGCGTCGGCGGATGTTCTTGTCGCCGTCTCGGGGTCGCCGGTTCTCGCGCTGGACCCCCTGGTCCGCCCATTCGCGCTGGCGCTGTGCTCGAGCGAGGAGTCGGTCGCGCTCGGCGACGGCGCGGTCGTGGCGGTCCCGAGCCTGCTGACGCGCTCGCTCGCGCTGCTCGACGTATCGGTCCCAACCGCCATGGAACAGTGTGGCGCGACGGGTGTGATCGTCGATCTCGAGGACGGAGTTCGCCACCCGCGACAGGAAGTCCCGGTCGTGGGAGATGACCGCCAGCCCGCCGCGGTGATCGTCGATCCACCGGTCGAGCACGCGGCGGCCGTCCTCGTCGAGGCCGTTGGTCGGCTCGTCGAGCAGGGTGAGATCGAAGGTGCTCATGTCGAGCAACAGGAGCCCGATCCTCGACATCTGGCCGCCCGACAACCCGGTCGGCGCCACGTCGAGCAACGACGGCGCGAGACCCAGGTTCCGCGCGCAGGCCTCGAGCCGAGGCTCGAAGTCGGCCGCGCCGATGCGATTCCACGTCTGCAGCGCCAGGTCGTACCGGTCGGCCGCAGCCGGTTCGTCGTGGGCGATCGCCTCGGCCGCCTGGGCGAGTTCGAGTTCGGCGGCCGCGACGCCGGTCCGGCGGCGGACGAGATCTCGCACGCTCGTGTCGGTGTCGGTCGACTCCTGGCGAAGGACCCCGATGGTGGTCGACGCGGGCGTCGCCACGACCGATCCGCGGCTCGCCGTGAGGTGGCCGGCGATCGTCGCGAACAGGGTCGACTTCCCGACGCCGTTGGGCCCGATCACCGCGAGGCGGCTGTCGGCGGTGAGGGTCACGTCGACCCGTTCGAGGACGGGACGACCGGCGCGCTCGACGGCGAGGTCGGCGATGGTCACAGAGAAGGTGGAGGGTGAGGGCACGTGCGCGTTCGCTTCCGCTTCGGAGCCGGGTCGATCGACACGGCTCGACGACAGGGGACACGCGCTCAGGTCACGACGGCGACCGTAGTGGCCGACGTCGCCGCTTGACACGGAATTTCGCGACGATCCGTACCGTTGGATCCAATCGGAGGCAACCGTTCGCTGCGTCGAGTGACGCAGATCCCCCCGACAATCCCTCCGCTCACAGAAAGCCATGGTCAACACCGCAAAGACGTTCACCCTCCTCGCCGCCATGGGCGGCCTCATCATCGTCGCCGGTGGCGTACTCGGCGGCTCCGGCGGCCTCGTCATCGGCCTGATCATCGGGCTGGTGATGGTCGGCGGGTCGTACTGGTTCAGCGATCGGCTGGCGATCGCCTCCGCCAAGGCCGTCCCGGTCACCCGCGATCAGATGCCGCAGTACTACGAGATCATGGAGGAGCTGACGGCGAAGGCGAACATGCCGATGCCGCGCCTGTACGTGTCGCCCAATCCTCAGCCCAACGCGTTCGCCACCGGTCGCAATCCCGACAACGCGGCGGTCGCCGTCACCCAGGGTCTGTTGCAGGCGATGGACTGGAATCAGGTCCGCGGCGTGCTGGCCCACGAACTGGCCCACATCCGCAACCGCGACATCTTGATCGGATCGGTCGCCGCCGCGATCGGCATGGGCATCACCTTCGCCGCCCGCATGGCGATGTGGGGTGTGATCTTCGCCGGCGGAAACCGCGACCGGAACCCGATCGGCGAGCTCGCCTTCGCCGTCCTCGCGCCGATCGCGGCTGCGCTCATCCAGGCGGCGGTCAGCCGCAGCCGTGAGTTCCAGGCCGACGAATCCGCCGCCAAGCTGCTCGGCACCGGCGAGCCGCTCGCCCAGGCGCTCGAACGACTCGAGGCGTATGCCAACCAGATCCCGGTCGACGTGGATCCCAACCAGGCCAGCAACTACATCGTCAACCCGCTGAGCGCGCAGGCGCGCGGGCGCGACGGTGGCGGGATGGCCAAGCTGTTCAGCACCCATCCGCCCACCGCCGCTCGGGTCGAGCGCCTCCGCAGCCTGAGCCTCTGATCCGTCGGGGCGGCGGAAATCCGCCGCCCGGACTGGACAGTCATTACGGATGTGTTACATTCGTAATCAGTGGGTAAGGGAGTGGTTCGATGAGCCAAGCAACGCTGACACGACCAACCGAGCACCAGGGCCCGATCGTCGATGATCGTGTGCCCGCCGTCGACGCCTACGAGGACGTCTTCCCGCGCTGGGTCACCCTCTCGTTGATGGTGGCCTGGATGGCGGTGATGGTGTGGGCGTTCACCTACGCCACCATCACCTTCACCTGAGCGACCCGGCGGCGCCGACCCGGGGTCAGTCCCGGAAGTTGTTGAACTGCAGCGGGATCCCGAAATCCTGCTCCTTCATCGCGGCGATCGCTGCCTGAAGGTCGTCGCGCTTCTTGCCGCTCACGCGTAGCTGTTCGCCCTGGGTCGACGACTGGACCCCTTTGAGGCCGAGGCCCTTGATGAACTTGTTGAGTTCCTTCGCCTTCTCGGAGTTGATCCCGGCCTGCAACTTCGCGACCTGACGCACCGCGCCTCCCGACGCGGGCTCGACCGTGCCGTAGTCGAGCACCTTCATCGAGACCTTGCGCTTGGCGAACTTCTCCTCGAGCACCTGGCGCAGCGCCGCGAGCCGGTCCTCCGACGCCGAGGCCATCTTGATCTCGTCGTCGCCGAGTTCGACCGAACTGTCGGTGCCCTTGAAGTCGAATCGTTGGGAGACCTCGCGTGCTGCCTGGTCGACCGCGTTGCGGACTTCCTGCATGTCAACCTCTGAAACCACGTCGAATGTCGGCATGCGGCGACGGTACTACGGGTCGCTGCGGATCGGCGCCGACGCAGCGGCTACGACGCGAGTGGGGTGGTGGCCGCCTGTGCCCACTCGAGCACCCGGTCGGTGTGGCCGAGTCGATCCGACAGGCCGGCATCGAGGGTCTGGATGGTCTCGGCCATGTGCTGGCCGGCGCCGATGAGCTCGGAACTGCGCAGCGCGGTCTCCTCCTTCACCGCCTCGATCTCGGCGAGGTTGTGCGCGACGAGCGCCTTCGCCGCATGGGCGTGGGCGGTGGCCTGCGCCAGCACCGCTTCGGCGGCGGACCGCATCTGCGCCGCCTCCTGTTCGGCCCGGGTGCGGACTTCGGTCGCTGCAAGCCGAGCGTTGTGGATGATCTCGGCGTGGAGCTGTTCGGCGGCGGCCTGCTCGGCGTCGAGGACCCGCATCTGGTTCTGCTTGTGCGCCTGCACCTCGGCTCGAGCGGCGTCGACGCTGCGTTTCACCTCCACCTCGGCGTGGCTGCGGAGCCGCGCCGCGGTGTCGTGAGCTGCGCGCAGCAGGTCGGCGATCTGCGCCGCCGCCCCGGCCGCGGTGACATGGGAGCCCGGGCTCGCGGCGAGCGCGGTCGGGTCGACGGGCTGGGGAGCCGGCGGGGCGACCGGCTCGGGCTGCGCGGCGGTCGACGGGGTGGGTGCCGGTCGGGGAGCGGCGGTGGGGGTGGGCGCAGCGGCCTCGGGTGAGATCGGCGGGGTGGCCGGTGCCGCGGCCCGAGGCGGGGCCGGCGCGGCGGTTCGAGGCGGGATCGGCTGTGAGATCGGCGGGTCGGTCGGTGCCGGCTGAACGGCCTCAGCGGGTGCCGGCGCGGCGGTGGGACGGCTCGGTGCGGCGGCGATGTCGTCCATCGTCAGGAACCGGATCTCGCCGGTGCCGGGCGGGCCGGACTGCGGATCCGCTTCGGCGTAGTAGACCGCTTCGGCCGGGGGTGGGGTCGTCGGCTGCGGCGCCGCGAACACCGACGCGGGTGCCGGTTCGGTCGGCGGCGCGAGGGGAGCGGTCGTCCGAGCGTCGGGCGCCGGGTCCTGGTGCAGCGGTTGGCCGTCGCGGAGCATGATTCGCAGTATCGGCGTGGGCTACGGGCGTACATGGGTCAGACGACCCTCAACCCGGCCCCGCCGTTGCCGACCTTGAGACCATGGCGATCCTTCGGCTTGCCGCGATCGCGGCGGGATCGGCGTACCTCCTCTTCCGGGCGCTGACGACCAGTACTGGGGCCGACCCGGTGCTCTTCGTGCTGCTCCTGACGGCCGAGGCGTTCGGCGTCGTGCGGCTGGCGATGGAACTGTCGCTGATCGGCCCGCCCCGCTCGCCAGAGCGGTCGCCCGAGAGCGGTCCGCCGCTCGATGCCGATGTCGTGGTCGTCGTGACCGACGAGCCGGCGTCGGAGGTTCGGGCGACCGTGCTGTCGGCGCGACTCGTCGAGGGTCGTCAGACCCTCGCGGTCGTCGATGTCGGCGATCGGGTGGAGATCGCCGAACTGTGCCACCGCCTGCGGATTCCGCGCCTGGCCGGCGCCGCGAACGCCGACCTCGGAGCGCTGACCGATCGAGCGCTCGAACACTGTGAGGCGCCGTTCGCCCTGATCGTTCCGGCCGACGTCGTGGTGATGCCCGACGTGCTCCGAGTCTCGGGTCGGGCCTTCGACGACCCCGCGGTGGGGGTCGTCGTGTCGCGCACGGAACAGGCGAATGCGACCGACACCGTCGACTACGCCGGCTACGGCGAGGATCGGATCCGGTCCGAGCTCATGATCGAGCGGCTCGAGAACGACGACGCGCTCCCGTGGTGGCCGGGCATGGCCCTGGTCCGGCGGGCCGCGCTCGACTCGGTCGGCGGTGTGTCCCGCGGCGCTCGCGGCGTCACCCTCGCCACCGGCGTGCGCCTGCAGGCGGCTGGCTGGCGCATGGTCGACGTGCCGGTGATCGTCGCTCGGCGCCTGGCCCCGTGGAACGACGACCGGCACCTGCATCGGTGGGCCCGGGTGCTGCACGAGCGCCTCGGGGTCCTGGTCGACGACGATGCACCCCGCCGCAACGAGTACGCGACCCGAACGAGCCGGCGGGTCTATCGGCTCGCCGATCTCCATGTCGCCCGATCCATCCAACGGCTGACCCTCGTCGCCGTGCTCCTCGCCACGATGTACACGTCGGCGCTGCCGCTCGTCGCCGACCCGCGACAGCTCGTCCCCCTGTGGTTGCTGTGGCATGCGACGTCCCTGGTCGCCCGCCGGGTGGCCTTCCGTCGGGTCGGGTTCGTCCCGTGGATGGTCAACGACCTGCGGCTGCTCACGACCAGCCTCGTCGTCGCATGGCGCGCCCTTCGCCGGGCGCCGCTCGGCAACGACCTCGCGGAAGCGGCTCCCGGTCGGCAGGCTCGCACGGCACTACTCGTCGGACTCCAGGTCGTGTTCGGTCTGACCGTGCTCGTCTTCGCCACCGGCCTGGCGCGCCCCGTCCACGGCGACTTCGTCACGTTCGTGACGCTCGCGATGTCGATCTGGCTCTCGGTGGTGTTGGTCCAGGCCCGCGCCGGGCTCCGCGACCGGCAGATCCGACAGGGCTACCGCACCTTCGAGGAGTTGGAGGTGTTCACCGCCGCGGGCCGCCTCGGCGTGATCGGCGTGTCGCCGTTCGGTCTCGATGTCGTGTCGCGGCGAACCCTCAAGCTCGACGCAACGGTCCGGCTCGGGTTCCGCCTGCCCCAATCGGACGGCTCGACCGTCCCCATCGAGGTCTCGACCGTCGTGATGCGCAGCGCCGAGGACGGTGACCTCAGCGTGGCCTATCTGCGATTCCACCAACTCGACGATGAACGGATGGATCGCATCACCGAGTACGTCGCGTCGATCGCCGGACATCGTGCGTTGCGCGACGACTCGACCGGTGGCCGCCCACTGCTGCTGTCGGCGCAGCCGATCGGCTGAGCGGGGTCGCACTCCGGGACTCGCCCGGTAGGATCGTGCCCCGTCCAGGGGTCGGTGCCCGAGCGGCCAAAGGGAACGGGCTGTAAACCCGTCGGCTTACGCCTTCGAAGGTTCAAATCCTTCCCGGCCCACCATGGAAAGAACGACCCGGTGTCCCAACACCGGGTCGTTTCGCGTCCCGGCCCGTACCCGTTCGTTCCCGCGGTGGGCGGGTTCAGGCGAACGCCGGTGCGTGTCTGCGGTGGCGGGTTCGGGCGGATGCTGGTGCGTGCCTGCGGTGGGCGGGTTCCGTCGAATGCCGGCGCGTCACAGCATCCGCTGCATGAGCACGACGTCGAGCCAGGTGCCGAACTTGCGACCGACCTCCTTTTGCACCCCGACGACGGTGAACCCGCACGCTCGGTGCAGGGCGACCGATGCGCCGTCGGGGTCGGAGATGTGGGCGACGATCGTGTGGAAGCCGCGTGCCGACGCCATCGCGATGACCTCGGTGAGCAGCGCCTTGCCTGCGCCGAGGCCCCGTGCGTCGCCTGCGACATACACGCTGTCCTCGACGGTCGTGTTGTAGGCGGGTTTCGCCCGGTAGGGCGACAGTGATGCGAAGCCGACCACCCGGCCCTCGTGCTCGGCGACGATCACGCCGAGGGCGCCCTCGCGTTCGCGGATCCAGGCCTGCTGCGCCTCGAGCGTGCGAGGCACCAGGTCGAACGTCGCGGTGGTGTGTTCGACCTCGTGGTTGTAGATCGTGCGCAGCGCCTCGGCGTCGGCCACGGTTGCGAGCCGGATCTCCATCGCGGCAACGCTACGTGGTTGGATGGCGGCATGGCTCGAAATGTGCTCGGTGGCGAACTGGCGGAGTGTGGTCGGGATCCGATCACCGGCTTCTTCCGGGACGGGTGCTGCAACACGTCCGCCGAGAACGTCGGATCCCACACGGTGTGCGCCACGGTGACCGCGGAGTTCCTCGAGTACTCGAAGGCGGTCGGCAACGACCTGTCGACGCCGCGCCCGGAGTACGGCTTCGTCGGGTTGTCGCCCGGCGACGGTTGGTGTGTGTGCGCCGCCCGGTGGCTGCAGGCGGCGGAGGCCGGCTACCCGTGCCCGGTGCGTCTCTCGGCGACCCACGAACGGGCGCTCGACATCGTCCCGCTCGAGTTGCTGCGTACCCACGCGGCTGACAGCGACAACTGACGCGCGGGATACTCGAACCATGACGATCGAGGTGACGCCGACGGGGCAGGCGTGTGGCGCACGGGTGCGAGGGGTCGACCTCACCGCCCCGCTCGCCGCGAGCGAGGTTGCTGCGATCCGGGCGGCCTGGCTCGACCATCACGTGCTGGTGTTCCCCGACCAGCCGATCAGCGACGACGACCTCGAGCGATTCACGCTGCACTTCGGGCCGTTCGGCCACGACCCGTTCTTCGAGGCGATCGACGGCCGGACCAACATCGCGGCCATCCACCGACTGCCCGACGAACAGGCGCCGCTGTTCGCCGAGTCGTGGCACGCCGACTGGACGTTCCAGGAGTTCCCGCCCGACGGCACCTGCCTGGCATCGAAGGTGATCCCGCCGGCGGGCGGCGACACGCTCTACGCCAATCAGGTCGCTGCGCTCGCCGCCATGCCGCCGGAGATGCGCGCTCGGCTCGAGGGCAAGGTCGCGATCCACTCGGCCCGCACCGCGTACGCCCCCGACGGCATGTACGGCGAACAGGAGGCCGAGGAAGATCGCTCGATGCGGATCGTGGTCTCCGACGAGGCGTACAAGACGCAGACCCATCCCCTGATCCGGACCCATCCGGAGTCCGGGGTCGAGGCGGTCTACAGCACCTTCGGCTACATCGTGGGCCTCGAAGGGGTCCCGGACGAAGACGCGGCGGAGCTGCTGATCGAGCTGTACAAGTGGCAGACCCGCGACGAGTTCGTCTATCGGCATCGGTGGGAGCCGAACATGTTGACGATGTGGGACAACCGCTGTGTGCTGCACCGAGCCACCGGCGGGTTCGAGGGCCACGAGCGGCTGCTGCACCGCACCACGATCGGCTACAACGCGGCCGTCCGGGCCGCGTGAGCGTCGCCGCCGGCTCGATCGCCGACGTTCCCGGGGTCGAGGTCGGTCACTGGACCGACGCTGTGGCTCGCACCGGCGTCACCACCGTCGTGTTCCCCGCCCTCAACGTCGCCGCCGGCGAGATACGCGGGGGCTTCCCGGCGGCTCGGGAGTTCTCGACCCTCGCCTCGGGGATGAACACCGGTGCGGTCGACGCCGTCGTCTTCGCGGGCGGATCGTCGCGCGGCCTCGCCGCGGCGGAGGGCGTGGTCGAGGGGCTCGCGGCGGACGGCAGGGGCGCGCTCTCGGCGGGCGGCCCGGTTCTGCCGACAGTCGCAGGCGCGGTCGTCTGGGATCTCGGCGTGGGCAGCACCACCGCCTTCCCCGATCTCGCAGCGGGACGAGCCGCCTACGACGCGCGCAGCGCCGAACCCGTGTCGGGGCCGGTCGGCGCCGGCGTCGGGTGCACGGTGGCGAAGTGGCGCGGTCCCGCCGCCACCGTGCCCGGCGGCGTCGGATCCTCGTCGGTCGCGGTCGGCGACGCGACGGTCGGTGCGCTCGCGGTCGTGAATGCGGTCGGCGACGTGTTCTCCCTCGACGGCGCTTCCCTCAGCGGCGGACCGTCGACCCCGCCGCTGTTCCCGGCCCAAGAGTTCGGCGCCCGGCAGAACACCACGCTCGTCGCCGTCGCCACCGATGCCCGAATGTCTCGCGACGCGCTGTTGCGGCTGCTCGTCCGCGTCCACGACGCCTTCGGGGTCTGCCTCCGCCCGGCCCACACCCGATGGGACGGCGATGCCGCCCTCGCCGTCTCGTGCGGGGAGATCCGGGTGCACCCCGACGCCATCGGCGAGGCGGCCTTCGTCGCGACCGCCGGCGCGATCGCGGCGGCGATCAGCTGAGCGTCGCGAACGCGCGCACGGTGAACGTCCCGGCGCCCGCGATCTTCGGAGGCACCGCGGTGAAGCGGAAGCCGGTGGGCGGCAGCTCGTCGAGGTTGGTCATGTGTTCGACGATCGGGATGTCGTTGCGCAGCAGCGTCGTGTGGACGGGGCGTTCACCGGTGCCCTCGGTGGCGTCGATGTTGAGCGAGTCGATCCCCACACAGGCGACGCCGGCTGCGGCGAGACGATCCGCGGCGCCGGCGGTGAGGGCCGGGTGGCGTTCGAAGTACGCGGGTGTGCCCCAGTGGCGGGCGTGGTCGGTGCGGACCAGCACCGCGTGGCCGGCGAGCGGGGTGAGGTCGACATCGTCCAGTTCGATCGCGCGTTGGCCCCGACGGTCGAGGCACACTCCCGGCACTCCGGCGACCCGGTCGAGTTCGAGGCCGGTCAGATCATGACCGTCGGCGAAGCGGTGGAAGGGCACGTCGAGGTAGGTCCCGGTGTTGGTGCACATCGACACCAGCCCGATCTGGAAGGTGATGCCCGGGCCGTAGATCTCCTCGGCCGCCTCCCGGCTCAGGTGGTCGTCGACGGTGGGGGTGGGCAGACCTGGGTAGGTCTCCATCCCCGCGGTGATCACGTGGCTGAGGTCGATGTGGCCGATCATCACACCCCCCGCTTGGCGGCGGACAACGCCCGCCGGCGACGCGCCGTCGCTTCCTCCCCGGCGGGGGTGCCGTCGTGCCAGGCGTCGATCGCCAGGTCGAGCGGTGACTCGGGCCCGCCATAGTTGCACTCGATGAATCGGTGGTGGAGCTGATGGAAGAAGTCGCCCAACTCGAAGCGGACACCCCGGGGGAGGCGGAGCGCGTCGTGTCCGGTGTGGCTCATCGGCGCGCCGAGCGAGTGGTGCATCATCGCGAACAGGAAGTGGACGGGATGCGCCGGCAGAACGAGGAAGAGGAGCACGTCGCCGTAGAGCACGACGTGCTCCAGGGGGTGCATCGCCAGGCCGGACCACGGGCCGACGTTGACGTTCTTGTGGTGCCATGAATGCACATGGGTGTAGGCGGGTCCGCGGTGCAGCAGCCAGTGGGTGATCGAGAAGTACACGATCGACCACACGGGGATCAGGGCGAACAGCACGACGAACCACACCGGGTCGGAGTCGAACGTCACCCTCGGGGCCGTGTCGTTGGCGTAGGCCCACCAGCCGAGCGACTCCCAGGCGGTACCGATGAGCATCGCCGAGACGAGCGTGAGGAACACGTTGTCCTTCACCTGATCGTCGAACAGGAACAGACGCTTGTGGCGTCCCATGCCGCGCGTGTCGTAGCGCAGGTCCTGCTGCTTCAGTCGGATCCACAACCACCAGTGCAGACCGCCGGCGACGACCCCGACGAGGAGCACGTTGCGGAGCCAGATACGACTCATCCAGCCGAACGAGAACGATCGGGCCGCCTCCAGGTCGGGGGCGAAGAACGCCCAGATCCCCCACGCCACCAGCATCATGAACACCCGGGTGCCGAGGGGACGCCACGTGCCGACGACGTGACGCAGGATCGAGGCCGGCGCCAACGGCCATCGGTAGAACGGCGCCGGTCGCAACGGGACGTCCGGTACGTACATCCAGCGGCTCTTCGTGTCCCCCATTGGGCGCGAACGCTACCGTCGTCGGATGGATCTGTCTGCCGCCCGTGTGCTCATCACCGGTGCCTCGCGGGGCATCGGGTTGGAGATCGCCCGACGCCTGCACGCTCAGGGCGCCAGCATCATCGGGACGGCGCGCAGCGAGGCGTCCCTGCAGCCCGCCGTCGACGAGCTCGGGCTGATCCCGCTGGTCGGTGATCTCGGCGATCCGACGGTCGCCGACCGGCTCGTCGACCACGCCCTCGCCCACGGGCCCATCGACGTGCTCGTCAACAACGCCGGCATCGAGATCGTCGGTCAGGTCGCCGAGCAGGATCCCGACGATCTGCGGGCCGTCATCGGCGTCAACCTCGAGGTGCCGATCACCCTGGCCCGTCACGTGCTCCCGCACATGCTCGAGCGGGGGAGTGGCCGGATCGTCAACATCTCGTCGATGGCCTCGGTGGTGAACACACCGGGCTGGGCCACCTATTCGGCGTCGAAGGCGGGCCTGTCGTCGTTCTCGCGGTCGCTGCGCAGCGAACTGGCCGGGACCGGGGTGGGCGTCACGGTGGTGGAGATCGGGTTCGTGCAGACCGACATGCTCGACGACCTCCGAGGCAACGACTTCGTCGAGGCCAGCTTCGCCCGGTACAAGAGCCTCGGACTCGCCCGGATCATGGAGGTCGACGAGGTCGCGGATGCGATCGCCGGCGCGATCGCCAAGGACCGCAACCACGTGCGGCTCCCCAAGCGCAGCGTCGGTCTCTCGCTGCTCGCCAACGCGCCGCGGAGCTTCGCCGAACTCGTCCAGAAGGGTGTCCCGACGAAGTAAGGCGAATCGCCGGGTGGCGTGGCGCCCTCTATGGTGGGCGGCGCACCACCTCAGGAGGACCCCCATGGAGCCCACCGAACTCGTCGACGACACCGAGACCGGGGCTGTCGCCACCGACGACGCCGAACTCGTCGAAGAAGAACTGCTCGTCGAGGAGATCTCCATCGACGGCATGTGCGGCGTCTACTGAGCCGAGCCCGGTGAACCGGCCGACCGCGTCGTTCGACGCCGATCGGGCGTACCTCCTGCACGAGCAGGTGGCGTTGCGCCCCGAGCCCTTCGGCGCCCTCGCCTATCACTACGGCAACCGGCGCCTGAACTTCCTGCGCGCCAAGGAACTCGTCACCCTCGTCGAGACGCTCGACGGTGAGATATCGGTCAGGGCCGCCTTCGACGCGGTCGGAATCGACCCCCGTCGCTGGCCGAGCTTCGAGAAGGCGCTGGCCGCCCTCGCCCGATCCAACTTCCTCGTCATCCCCGAAAGGGCAGCAGCATGACGCTCACCACCGGACTCCAGATCAGCGAACCCCGCCCCGACAACCTCGTGCTGTCGCCGGTGAAGAAATCGGGTCTCGCCGAGCAGATGAAGGCCGGCCTCGACGCGCCGATCTGCCTCACCTGGGAGCTCACCTACGCCTGCAACCTGCAGTGCGTGCACTGCCTGTCGTCGTCGGGTCGTCGAGACCCCAAGGAGCTCACGACCGCCGAGTGCGAGGCGGTCATCGACGAGCTGCAGCGGATGCAGGTCTTCTACATCAACATCGGTGGCGGCGAACCCACCATCCGCAAGGACTTCTGGCATCTCGTCCAGTACGCGGTCGACCACGGCGTCGGCGTGAAGTTCTCCACCAACGGCTACGGCATCACCGCCGAGGTCGCGGAGCGACTCGCCGCCTCGGACTATGTCGACGTGCAGATCTCGATCGACGGCACGGATGCCGAGACCAACGATCACGTGCGCGGTGAGGGTTCGTTCGCCACGGCGCTCCAGGCGATGGAGCACCTCAAGGCCGCCGGCTTCGAGGGCTTCAAGATCTCGGTCGTGATGACCCGTCACAACATTCCGCAGGTCGACGAGTTCAAGGCGATGGCCGACCACTACGGCGCCCAGCTGCGGCTCACCCGGTTCCGCCCGTCGGGTCGCGGTGCCGACTCCTGGCACGAGCTGCACCCCACCGATCAGCAACAGCGCGAGCTCTACCACTGGCTGATGGATCAGCCCGACGTGCTCACCGGCGACTCGTTCTTCCACCTGTCCGCCCTCGGCGAGGCGCTCCCCGGCCTCAACCTCTGCGGTGCGGGTCGCGTCGTGTGTCTCATCGACCCGGTCGGCGACGTCTACGCCTGCCCGTTCGTGCTGCACGACGAGTTCCACGCCGGGTCGGTCCGCGACGAGGGCGGCTTCCAGCGGGTGTGGCAGCAGAGCGACCTGTTCACCGCGCTGCGCGAGCCGCAGTCCGCCGGCGCCTGTGCGAGCTGTGGCCACTTCGACGCCTGCCAGGGCGGTTGCATGGCGGCCAAGTTCTTCACCGGCATTCCCCTCGACGGTCCCGACCCCGAGTGTGTGCTGGGCCACGGCGAGGAGGCGATGGACTCCGTCGCTCGCGCCGAGGTCAGCAAGGATCACAGCCGCACCAAGGTCGTGATCGGCGCAAAGCCGACGGTCTGACCCGCCCCGCCGACGCTCGCCCGGACCGCAGCCGTAGATTCGGGCGGTGCGTACGCTCCGTCCCGTCCTGATCGTCCTGGCCACGCTGCTGGTCGCGTCCGCCTGCGGGGACGGTGACGACGACCCGGCGAGCGAGACGGTCATCGAGACGTCTGCGTCCGCCGTCGACGAGCCGGCTCCCTCCGGTTCGGTCGCGGGCGCCGACGACACCGAGGCGGAGCCGGCCGCCGACCCGAACGCGGTGGTCGCGTCCTTCCGCGGCGATGACCTGACCGTCGGTGAACTCGAGGCGATGACCCTGGAGTTGACGGTCGGGGACACCGCTGCGTTGTCGAACTGGCTGTTCCTCGGCGCGATCGAGCAGGTCCTCGCCGACCGTGGGCGGCCGGTGACCGCGGACGACATCGCGGCGGCCGGAACCCAAACGGGTGTTCCGGACCCCGATTCGCCGCTCGTGCGGGCCACCGCCGTCAGCAACGTCGTGTTCGCCTTCGCCGAGGAACAGACGGCATCGACCGACAGCGACGCCGCTCCTCCCGAAGTCCTGTGTTCGAGCCACATCCTGCTCGACACCGAAGCCGAGGCCGCCGAGGTCGCTGCGCTCGCCCAGGCGGGAGGCGACTTCGCCGAGCTGGCGATGACCTACTCGACGGGACCCTCCGGACCGACCGGTGGCCAGCTCGGGTGCACCCCGACCGCGTCGTTCGTGCCCGAGTTCGGGGACGGCGCCCGCGCCAACGGTGTGGGCATCACCGGACCGGTCCAGTCCTCGTTCGGTTGGCACGTCATCCAGGTGCGATCGATCGGCCCGGGCGACCTCGAGACCCATCCGGAGCTCACGCCCGCGGACGTGGACGCCTTCCGACAGCAGCAGGCCGGCGAGCGACTCGACGCATTCGTCGACGAGATCGTGGTCGAGGCGTCGGCGTTGGTGGCGGCAGGGGCCGAGATCGACCCGGCCTACGGGGTCTGGGACGAGGCCATCGCCCAGGTCGTCGGCTGACCGCCGACAAGCCTCAGCCGTAGGCTCACGGCCATGAAGGCTCATGGTCTGAACCCGCGCATCAAGAAGTCGCCGTTCTTCGACAAGGCGGTCGAGTACGGCGCGACCGAGTTCCATCCCTACAACGGCATGTGGATGCCGGTCGGGTACGACACGCCGGTCAACGAGTACTGGAACGTGCTCGAGCGAGCGTCGCTGTGGGACGTCGGCGTACAGAAGTGCGTCGAGATCACGGGCCCTGATGCCGAGGCGTTCATGCAGCTGCTCACGCCGCGCGACATCACGACGATCGAGCCCGGCCGTTGCGCCTACGTCTTCTTGACGAACCAGGACGGCGGCGTACTCAACGATCCCGTGATGCTGCGCATGGCCGAGGATCGGTTCTGGCTCTCGACCGCCGACTCCGACATGTACCTGTGGGCCAAGGGGGTCTCGGCGTTCTCCGGTCACGACGTCGAAGTCAACACCCCGCACGTCTACCCGATGCAGCTCCAAGGTCCGAGGTCGGCCGAGATCATGGCCGACGTCTTCGGAGACGCGGTCCTCGACCTGCGCTACTACCGGTGGATGCGTGGCTCGGTCGACGGGATCGACGTGGTCATCTCCCGCACCGGCTATAGCTCCGAACTCGGCTACGAGGTCTACCTGCTCGGCCAGGAGCGTGGCGGCGAGCTCTGGGAGATCCTCATGACGGCCGGCGAGCCGTACGGCATCTCGCCCGGGTCGCCCAACCGCATCCGGCGCATCGAGGGTGGCGTTCTCGATTACGCGAGCGACATCACCCCCGACGAGAACCCCCTCGAGCTGGGCCTCGATCGGCTCATCGCGTGGGACACCGAGTTTCTCGGGAAAGCGGCGCTGGAGGCGATCCGCGATGCCGGCGTGACCCGCCGACTGATCGGCATCTTCCTCGACGGGCCGGCGCTGTCGAAGAACAACGAACATCGGTGGCCGGTCACGAGTGGTGGCGCCCAGGTGGGCTACGTCACCAACTCGGTGCACTCGCCCCGACTCGATCGCAACATCGCATTCGCGATGATCGACGTGCCGTTCGATGCCAACGACGCTGCGCTCACCGTCGAGACGGTCGAGGGTGTGCGCAACGCTGAGCGCACGACCCTGCCGTTCATCGCGTCGCCGCCCGAGAAGACCAAGAAGTTGCGCTGACCGGACGACACTCGCGAAGATATGTCAGTCGTACTGACAAAACATTGCTTCGAGGAGTTGTCATGCCCAGTTACGGAACCGTCGATCACGAGTATGGACTGAAGCTCGCCACCACCGACCCGGCCGAGGACGGCCCGGTCTGGATGGTCAACCTGATGAAGTACAAGGACCGCGCGGAGTACGCCGACGGGTCCGATGGCGGCCGCTCCGGCATCGAAGCGGACAACGAGTACGCCCCCACCGACTCGCTCGAGGCGGTCGGCGCAGAACTGGTCTATCTCGCCAACGTCGACGCCACGCCGCTCGGCGACGGGGTCCAGTGGGACAGGGTCGGCATCGTGAAGTATCCGACCCGCCGCGCGTTCATCGAGATGCAGGAGCGCAAGGACTTCCAGGACAGTCACGTTCACAAGGAAGCCGGTATGGAGCGGACGATCATCGTCGGCTGTCAGCCGATGGACGTCCCAAATGAGCAGCTCATCGCCGAGAGTGCGTCGTGGGACGACGTCGAGCATCCTCCGAACGACGACGATGGGGTGCTCCACGTGCTCCACCTCATCAAGTGGAACGAGGGCGGCCGCGAAGAGATGACGGGCTATCACGACGCCGCCTTCGAGGTCGCGGCTGCTCACGGGACCCGAATCGTCAGGTGGCACGAGGTGGAGGGCACGATCGTCGGAGACGGCCGCCACTGGGATCAGGTTCGGATGAACGAGTTCCCGAGCCTCCGGGAGTTCATGGAGGTCGTGAACGATCCTCGTCGGCTCGCCGGCCAGAAGGACCATCGCGAGCCGGCGATGGCCGACACCTACACCCTGCTCTGCCGGCCGGTCATCGACACGCTGCGCGACTGACCCCGCGGGCGGGAGCCCGACCCCCGTCGGTAGATTCGAGGCATGGTCCTCCGCCGCCGCGAGTCCGATGCGCCCGGTCCGCGGGATCCTCGACTCGCCGCGGCCCGAGCCACGATCGCGGCCCACGGCGCCGACGCACGCGCCCTGACCCTGATCGAGGAGATCGACGGGGCGATCGAGGTGGCCCGCGCCGACCAACGCAAGTTGGAGAGCTCGTTGGCGGCTCTCGACCCGGCGCGGGCGGCGGCCGAACTCAAGACCGCGCTGCGGCGCCGGTCGTCGCCGACCGCTCCGGACACACCGGAGATCCAAGCCCTGCGCCGACGTCACGAGACGATCAACCGACTCGCGAATCGGGTGGACGAGATCGAAGAGCAGATCAGCCGCACCCTCGTCGACGCCGAGACCCTCGCCGCCCAGACGATCGTCACCGCCATCGACCGTGCCGAGGACGCCGAGTTCCGTCGCCAACTCGGCGCGTTGCAGCGCGACGCCGCGCTGCTCGCCGATGCGCACCGCGACGTCGCCGAACTGTGACCAGAGCCCCATGAACTGTCCGCTGTGCATCGACCAGACGCTCGAACCCACCTACCGGGCGGGGATCGAGATCGATGTCTGCCCGACGTGCAAAGGGCGTGCGGCTGGACTGCGGTGAGTTCGAGAAGCTGGCGGCCGACGACACCTCGGGGCGGCCCGCGCCGCCATCGGCCGGGTCTCGACCCGCCGGAGCACCGCCTCTCACCGAGGATCGCGAGCCGAAGCCCAAGTCCGAGAAGCAGCGCAAGAAGTCGTTCGCCGAAACGGCTCGGCGACGTCCTCGACTAGACGACCACCGGGTCGGCGTTCATGTGGTGGAAGTGGACCCGACCCCGCCCCGCCGCCTTGGCGTCGTACAGCGCCTCGTCGGCGGTCTGCAGGATCTCCGGGACGCCGTGTGAGCCGTCGTCGACGCAGACCCCGATCGTGACCGAGACGTCGAGCACGGTCTCGTCGAGCTCGTAGCGGCCCGACAGCGTCGACCGGACCCGTTCCGCCGCATGGTCCACATCGGTCAGGTCGGCCAGGTCGAAGGCGACGATGAACTCGTCGCCGCCGAACCGGATCAGCGCTGCATCGTCGCGGACCGTGTGTCGGAGCCGCTCGCCCACGATGGTCAGGACCTGGTCGCCCACGAGATGGCCGTGATCGTCGTTGATCGCCTTGAAGTGGTCGATGTCGATGGTCATCACGACCCGCCAGCGGGTGGTGCGGGCGGCGCTCGCACCGATCTCGACCAGACCCTTGGTGAGCGTCCGCCGGTTGCCGAGGCCGGTGAGCGGGTCGTTGGCCGCCTCCGCGGCGAGGATCCGGGTCAGGCGATCGTTCTCGATCAACAGGGCGATGACCCGCAACGCCAACGTCGTCACCAAGAGCACCGCGAACGGACGCTCGATCTCGGGCTCCAGCAAGCTCAGCGAGATCAGTGCCGGGCCGAGCGGCACGAGGGTCAGCGCGATGTGCCACGCCGTTCCCCGCCAACGGAACTCGAGCGGGTGGTCCCCGGCGATCAGCGCTGCCAGGGCGAGCGCCCCGATGCCGAGTGTCCAGAGGTAGTCGAAGCCGGACCCGAACTCGAGCGTGCCTTCGTAGAAGAAGCGGATGTGGAGCACGCCTGCGACACACACGCACGCACCTCCCGCGCCGAGGAGCCACAGCACGTACCGACCCGTCCCGGAGGTGTGAGGCACGACGGTGATCACGATGACGGTCAACAGGAGGGTGCCGAGCAGGAACGCCGAGTGCATCGCCGACTCGAACGCACTGCGTCCGAGGATGCCGGCGACCGGCTCGACCATCGTCGTCCAGAAGGTCACCAGGAGCGCCGTCGTGAGCCACAGCACGTCGGAGATGGTGCGGGTGGTCGCCACGCCGCGCAGCGCCGGGCGGCACAGGATCAACACGGCGCCGGTGAAGGCGGCGGCGTTCACGAACGCCGCGTCCAGCGCGACGGTCAGGTCGCCACCGGGGACCTGCGGGTCGAGCCCGAACAGGACGGCGATGCCGAGCCACGACGCCAGGATCGCGACCCAGGCGCGTCGCTGCCATCCCGACGTGGCGGCGATCGCCACGCCGGCCGCTGCACACGCGACGATCTGCAGCAAGAAGAACGAGAGGTTCGACGTGGTCTCGGTCGCGCCGCGTGACAGGGGCAGCGCGTACAGCACGGCGGTGACCGCCATGATCAGCAGGGTGGCGGCGGTCAAGCCCGCTCGAAGCGGCCGTTTCAGCTCCGCGAGGACGGGAGCGAACTCGTCTGTTCTCGGTCGCACACCGTTCTCGTTCCGCCGATGGATCCGTCCATCAGCCTCGGCCCGGATCGGCCCGATGTGAGGCGGTGTGCAGGGTGCCGTCAGGCAGTGGGCCCGTCGTCGCGGACCTTCGCGACCTGATCGACCGCATCGCGCAGTTCGGTGATCCAGTCGCCCTCGTGCTGGCCGACGAGGCGTACGCACCAGGCGAGCGCCTCGCTGCGGGATCGGGCCACGCCGCCGGCGATCAGCGAGTCGAGGACCGCCCGTTCGTCGAGGCGGAGGCGGGTCATGGCGGGTGCGTTGACAGTGGTGAAGAGCACCTGGCTGTCGCCGCACTCGACGCCCCAGCTCACCCGGCGTTGAAACCGGGACTGGGCCCGATCGGCGATCTCCATCCGCTGTTCGCGGGTGGCTTCGCGGAACGCCACAATCTGTTGCTCGTGGTCGAGCCCGGCGCCGGGCTCGCCGAGATCGCCGGTGACGAGGATCTCGTCACTGTCGTGGCGGACGGTGGGGGAGGAGGCGAACCAGGTGTCGGGGCAGGCGTCGCCGAACCAGCTGGCGAGTTCGTCGGCGGAGGGCTGAGGCAGGGTTTGGGATTTGGACCGCATGGCAAGACTCCGTTCGGCGTGGAATATCGGCAACGGTAAACCGTTGTAATGCTGTAATCAAGACTCCATGTGGGTCGGTAATCGGAGGTTGCCGTATGAGTACCCAATCCAGTTCTTCCCCCAGCAGTGCGGATCAGCCCGACGCCGTCGTCGGCCGCGCCCCGCTGCTCCCCACCTCGGGCATCGTCTTGCCCGAGATGGTCGTGACCATCCGCCTCGAGAGCGACGAGGCCAAGATCGCCGTCAAGGCGGCGACCGACCAGCACGTGGTGCTGGTGCCCAAGCATCCCGACGCCAGCCAAGGGGTCGGCGTGTTGACCCGGATCGAACAGCGCGGCGCCCTGCCCGGCGGGGGCGAAGGCCTCGTCATCCGCGGCATCGAGCGGGTGAAGATCGGCCAGGGTTCGCTGGCCGACAACGGGGCGTTGATCGTCGATCTGACGCGGACCGAGCCCGACCCGGCCGCCGGGAACGATCTCACCGAGCTGGTCACTCGGTACCGGGCTGCCGCCGGCCGCCTGCTCGAAGCGGTCGGCGGTGGCCGCATGACCCGCATCCTCGACGACGTCGACGACCCCTCGAACCTCGCCGACACGATCGCCTGGTGGCCCGAACTCGATGACGCCCAGCGGGTCGAGTTGCTCGAGACGCTCGACGTCGAAGCTCGACTCCGACTCGCGATCCAGTGGGCCGAAGGCGCGGCGACCGAAGCCGAGGTCAGCCGTGACATCAACGACAGCGTCAGCGGCGAGTTCGAGGACGCACAGCGTGAAGCGGTGCTGCGTCGTCAGCTCGCGGCCATCCAGAACGAGCTCGGCGAGGGCGACGACGATGTCGTCGGCGAGTACCGCGCCCAGCTCGACGAGCTGAAGAAGGGCGGGGTTGCGGAGACGGTCGTCGAGGCGATCGACAAGGAGATCCAGCGACTCGAGCGCAGCGGGACCCAGTCCCAGGAATCGTCGTGGATCCGAACCTGGCTCGACACGATGTTCGAGATCCCGTGGCTCAGCGAGACCGAGGACGATCTCGACCTCGAGCGAGCCCGCGAGATCCTCGACGCCGACCACACCGGTCTCGACGACGTCAAGGATCGCATCGTCGAGTTCCTGGCCGTGCGGCGGCTTCGCGAAGAGCGCGGCCTTGGCGCCAAGTCCGCCACCGGCGGCAACAGCACTGCGAAGGGCGGCACGATCATCGCGCTCGCCGGACCTCCCGGGGTCGGCAAGACCAGCCTCGGCCGTTCGGTTGCCCGCACGCTCGGTCGCGAGTTCGTGCGGATGTCGCTCGGCGGCATCCGCGACGAGGCCGAGATCCGTGGTCATCGGCGCACCTATGTGGGCGCCCGACCCGGGCGGATCGTGCGGGCCCTCACCGAGGCCGGCTCGATGAACCCGGTCGTGCTGCTCGACGAGATCGACAAGGTCGGTGCCGACTGGCGGGGCGATCCGTCGGCCGCGCTGCTCGAGGTGCTCGATCCCGAGCAGAACGACACCTTCCGCGACCACTACCTGGAGGTCGAGCTGGATCTCAGCGATGTCGTGTTCATCGCGACCGCCAACGAGATCGAGCGCCTCCCCGCCCCGCTGCTCGACCGGATGGAGATCATCGGCGTCCGCGGCTACAGCGAGGACGAGAAGGTCGACATCGCCCGAGACCATCTGCTGCCCCGCCTCTTCGAACAGAACGCCGTGACCGCCGACGAGGTCGTCGTCACCGACGAGATCGTGCGCACGGTCGTGGGCGACTACACCCGCGAGGCCGGGGTGCGTGCGCTCGAGCGCCGGCTCGATCGACTGATTCGCAAGGCGGCGACCCGCATCGCAACCGGCGAGGACGCGCCGATCGAGATCCGGCCCGACGAGCTCCGGGATGCGCTCGGTCGCCCGGCACCCCGGGAGAAGCCGGCCGAGCGCACGGTCGACCCGGGCGTCGCCACCGGCCTGGCGGTGACCGGCGCCGGTGGTGACGTGCTCTTCGTGGAGACCGCGGTCATGCCCGGCGAGGGACTGACCCTCACCGGCCAGCTCGGCGATGTGATGCAGGAGAGCGGATCGATCGCCCTGTCGTTCCTGCGGTCCAACGCCGACCAGCTCGGGATCGAGCTGCCGAACGACCAGCAGGTGCACGTGCACTTCCCGGCCGGTGCCGTCCCCAAGGACGGCCCTTCGGCCGGTGTCACCATGACGGTGGCGCTCGTCAGCCTGCTGACCGGTCGCCGGGTCCGTGGCGACGTCGCCATGACCGGCGAGGTGACCCTGCAAGGCCGGGTGCTGCCGATCGGCGGGGTGAAGGAGAAGGTGCTCGCGGCGCATCGAGCCGGCGTCACCGACGTGATCCTCCCGATCGCCAACGAGCCCGACACCGACGACATCCCCGAGTCGGTCCGAGACGAGGTCACCATCCACCTCGTCTCGACCGTGGGTGAAGCGCTCGAGGTCGCGCTCGCCGCGGCGTAGTCGCCGAATCCCCCAGAGACGCGAAGCGCCCCCGCACCGGTCTCCCGGGCGGGGGCGCTTCGTGCGTTCTGGGGACGGTGCGTCCCGGTTCGCCGACTCAGTCGCGCATGATGCCAACGAGCTGGAGGATGTACCAGAAGAGGGTCATCACCGAGCTGAAGAGCGCCAGGGCGGCGCCGACGTGGGCGACGACCGGGAACTCCCGGATGATCGTCTGGGTCTGGTAGAGGATCGCCACGCCCGACAGCACGATCATGCCGAGGACGAACCACACGCCGAGGCTGAGGCCGAAGATGGCGGCGGCGACGATCAGCGCCAGGGCGGCCACGAAGCCGTACATCACCACCGGGCGCAGGAACGAGAGGTCCTTGCGGGTGATGAACGCGACGAGCGTGAGACCGCCGAAGGCGATGGCGGTGATCAGCGCCGCAGCGGCGACCGAGGTCTCACCGTCGTCGGCGACCCGGAAGAAGTAGTGCATCATCGGCGCGAACAGCAGGGCGTAGAGCGCCGCCGAGCCGAGGAGCGCGCCGTACTGACGCTGCGGGTTGAGCAGATCCATCGCCGCGTTGGTGACGATCCACTGACCGACCATGAAACCGCCGAGGATCAGCAGCCAGGTCATGCCCCCGCCCTGACGGACGAAGTCGTAGATGCCCTCGGCGATGGGCGTGTTGAGGAGGATTGCTTCGATGCCGGCGAAGGCCACGATGGCCCCGAGCAGGTGCTGGTACACCCGGACGACGAAATCACCGCGGGTGGTCTCGTCGAGTTGGATCGCCGGACGAAGGTCGACGTCGCTGTACGACATTGCTGTTCACTGCTCCTTGCAGGGTTGGCCCCGTGAGGGTTCCGGGGGTCGCCCCCCATTCTACCGACTTGTGACCAGTCAGTTCCGTCGAGGGTTACCCGAAGGTAGGGTCGCCGTGCACAACCCGTTGGAGGGTGGCGCGAAAGGAGTGACCCATGGGTCTGTTCGACAAGGTCAAGGGCATGCTCGGCAGCAACGCCGACAAGATCGAGGACGCCGTCGAGGACGGCATCGACAAGGCCGCCGACATGGCGAAGAAGGTCGTGCCCGACGAGCACGACGACAAGGTCGACATGGCCGCCGACAAGGCCAAGGACATGGCCGACAAGATCGACGGCGAAGACGACGACGCCTGATCCGGCTGATCATCGATCACACCGGATGACCGGCCTTCGGGCCGGTCATCCGTCGTTTTCGGCCGATTGCGGTGGCTTCGGAGCCCCCCGATACCCTCGGTGGCCGATTCGTTCGGAGAGGTGCCCATGGCCAATCCCTGGTTCGAGACCGTCGCCATCGCCCAACAGCGGGCCAAGAAGCGGCTCCCCGCCTCGTCCTACGGGGCGATCGTGGCCGGTGCCGAAGCCGGCGTCACGATGCGCGACAACACGTCCGCCTTCGACGAGCTCGGCTTCCGCCCGGTCACCGCCGGCCAGCCCGGTGAGCGGCAGATGGACACCACGATCATGGGGCAGCCGTCGTCGATGCCGTTGATGATCTCGCCGACCGGTGCGCAGGCCATCCATCCCGACGGTGAGGTCGGTGTCGCCCGCGCCGCGGCCAACCGCGGCATCCCGATGGGGCTGTCCTCGTTCGCCTCGATGCCGATCGAGGAGGTCGTCGAGGTCAACGGCCAGGCGTTCTTCCAGATCTACTGGGCCGGCGACAAGGACTCGATGGTCGCTCGCATGGAACGGGCGAAGGCGGCCGGTGCCGTCGGCATGATCTTGACCCTCGACTGGTCGTTCAGTCACGGTCGCGACTGGGGATCCCCGCAGATCCCGCAGGCGTTCTCGGTCAAGGAACTCCTGCCCCAGATCCCGTCGGTCATCCGCAAGCCGAGGTTCATGTGGTCCTGGGTGCGGGCCGGCAAGATCCCGATGCTGGGCGTACCCAACTTCGTCACCGACGGCTCCAAGCCGCCCGTGTTCTTCGAGGCCTACGGCGCCTGGATGATGACACCGCCGCCCACCTGGGACGACGTCGCGTGGTTGCGCTCGCAGTGGGACGGCGAGTTCATGGTCAAGGGCGTCGTGCGGGCCGACGAGGCCCGCCGCGCCGTCGATGCGGGTGTCACCGCGATCTCGGTCTCGAATCACGGCGGCAACAACGTCGACTCCGCCCCCGCCTCGATCCGGGTGCTGCCCGAGATCGCGGCGGCGGTCGGCGATGACATCCAGGTCGTCATGGACGGGGGTGTCCGCCGCGGGTCCGACGTCGTCAAGGCGCTGTGTCTCGGCGCCGACGCGGTGCTGATCGGGCGCGCCTACCTGTGGGGGCTCGCCGCCAACGGCACCGCCGGTGTCGAGAACGTCCTCGACGTCCTTCGTGGTGGCATCGATGCGACCATGCGCGGGATCGGCGTGGGATCGATCCACGACCTCGGCCCCGAGCACGTCATCGTGCCCGACGGGTTCTCGCCGCCGGCGATCGGCTGATCCCGTCGCGCCGCTGGAGGCGGACGATCAGTCGTGTGCGGTCCAGGTCTCGTGGACCCGGAGCCAACGCAAGCCGTTCGGCTTCGTGTCGTCGACGCGGAAGACGACGGTCGAGCGGCGCTCGTTCTCGCGCCCGTCGCTCCACGCGTGGTGCTCGATGTAGGCGGCGACGACGGTGGTGTCGTCGGCGTGCACGAGTTCGTGGTCGCGGGTCGTGAGGGTGAAGTCCCGGGTGTGGGCGTGGCCCTGGCCGACGGCGTCGATGGTCGCAGCCCGGTCGCTCACGTTCCCGTCGGGACCGACGATCGTGAACGTCGGGTCGAGCACGTCGGCGAACCGGCGCAGGTCGTCGGCGGGGGCGGTGCCGAGGAAGTACGCCTCGAAGAAGGCGTGGAGCTCGTCGATCTCGGTCACCCAGGGTTCGGCCATGGGGTGACCGTACCCAACCGGGTCCGGGTGCGGCCGCCGCCCGGCCGTCAGAGCCTGCATGACGAACGCAGCCGGGCGACGGTCGCGCTCCCGGGTGGGGAGAGCGGTGATCAGCGGTGGTGCCGGCGGCGGGTCGAGAGCAGTGGCGAGGTCTCGCGAAAGATCGCGACCTGGTAGCCCGGACCCATCGCTTCACGCATGCGTCGATGGGTGGTCCGGTCGGGGTGGTCGGGGGTGGTGGTGTGGGTCATGTCTCGATCATCACGCCTCTGTGCTCCATGCACAAGCGACATCATTTCGTGTTTTTCATGCGCATGTGTCATGAGTCGGGTAGGGTGATCGGCATGCACCTGGACATCGAATCGCTCCGTGTGCTGCTGGCGGTCCTCGACGACGGCGGCATGACCAAGGCGGCCCAACGTCTGCACCTCAGCCAGTCGGCGGTCAGCCGGAAGGTGCAGCGACTCGAGGAACGGGTCGGGCGTCCGCTCCTGATCCGCGATGGGCACGATCTTCGCCCCACCCGCGACGGGCGAGCGCTCCTCGCCGACGCCCGCACGATCGTCGATCTGCACGACAACGCCGTCGCCCGGCTCGAGAGCTCCGATCTCACCGGCACGGTCAAGATGGCGAGCAACGGCGAGGTCGACCTCGGCCAGATCGCATCGCTGCTCGGCACCTTCAAGCTCCGTCATCCCGCCGCCTGTGTCGAGTTCACCCTCGACCACACGGGCGCGCTGGTCGACCGGGTCGACGACGGCACGCTCGACATCGCCATCATCCAGGTCACCGAGGAGCGCGCTCGACCGACCGACATCGAGCTGTGGTCCGAGGATCTCGTCTGGGTGACCTCCGTCGACGACGCCTTCTGTACGTCGCCCGTCCCGCTCATCGACTTCGGCGAGCACTGCTACTACAACGACTTCACCCACCGAATCCTCGACGACGCCGGCATCGCCTTCAGCCGCATCTTCTCCGCTGCCTCGTCGGTCGACGTGCGCGCCGCGGTCGAGGCCGGGATCGGCGTCGCGGTCATGAGCCGTCGCTACCTCGGCGACCGGGTGGTGGAGTGGAGTCCTCCCGTGCCGTTGCCGCCGCTCCCGGTCGTCCGTCAGGTGCTGCGCACCGTGCCGGGCGAGCAACCCGACGCGGTCGCCGCCGTGATCGAGACCATGCAGGCCGAGCTGACCTGCGGGCGACTGGCTGCCTGACTAGCCGAGCTCGTCGCGGCCGATGCCGGCGTCCTCCAGCAGCGCCGCCAGACCGATCAACAACAGATCGTCACCGCGCCGGCCGAGCAGCTGAGCGCCTGCGGGCGCGCCGGTGACCTGGCCCATCGGGACCGAGACCGCGGGCCGCCCGGTGATGTTGGCCGGGAACAGCGACGAGAAGTACGAGTCGTTGGCGGCGAGGTAGGTGTCCATGTCGGGCAGGAGCCCGCTGAGGTCGTCGAGCGGGAGGGCGGCGCGGTCGTTGGTCGCCGAGAGGACGATGTCGATCGACTCCAGCCGGGACTCCATCATCGCCAGCGCATGATCGGCGGCGAGTTGATCCGCCGTCAGTCGCTCCACCGAGGTCGCCCGGACCTGTTCGAGCTGCATCAGGGTCACCGGTTCGAGGGTGGTGTCGTCGATCGGGCGGCCGGTCGCCTCGGCCCAGCGTTCGACGTCGAGGGCGACCCACCGACCGAAGTGTGCGTCCCAGCCCCGCATCACGTCGGCGATGTCGACCGGTGGCGGGATCGGGACGATCTCATAGCCCGCATCGTCGAGCACCCGGGCGACCCGCTCGATGCCGGCGACCATGCCGGGGCCCAACGCCTCACCGCCCCAGTGTTCGGTCGTGACCCCGATGCGGAGCCGGCCCCGCTCGGGATTGGGTGTGCCGTCCGCCAACACCTCGAAGAACGTCCGCTGGTCGCGGGCCGTGCGGCTGACGACGAACTCGACCGCGATCCCACCCCAGTCGCCCTGGTCGAGCGGTACGACCCGGCTCGTCGGCTTGAGGCCGACCAGGCCGCAGGCCGCCGCAGGAATGCGGATCGATCCCGCACAGTCGGTCGCATGGGCGGCGGGGACCACCCCGGCGGCGACCGCGGCGGCGCTGCCACCGGACGATCCACCGACGGAGAGGCCCGGATCGTGGGGGTTGCGGGTGACGCCGAACGCCAGCGATTCGGTCGTGCCGTGCATCACGAACTCGGGGACCGCCGACCGACCGACGACGCGAGCACCCGCGGCAGCGAGGCGGCGGTAGTAGGGGCTCGTGGTCGTCGGGCGGACCCCGCTCGTCAGCCGGCTCCCCATCTCCTGGAGGCGTCCCGCTTCGGTCGATCCGTAGTCCTTGCGCAGGAACGGCACACCGGCGAGGGCGCCCGTGGCCGCGCCGGCCGACGGTTCGTCGTACCACTCGACGACCGCGTGGATGGCGTCGTCGGTGCGACGGTGCATCTCGGTGGCCGCGGCGTGGACCTCGGCGAACGACAGCGTCCCGGCGTTGACCGCAGCGGCGATCGCGGTGGCGTCGAGCTCGACGTACTCCTCGGGCGTCATGGTGTCGGTCTAGCGCGATCCGGGCGGCTCAGACGAGGTTGAATCGGACCCCGCCCAACGCGATGGTCTCGCCCACCCGGGTCCGGTCTATCGCCGCCAGGTCGATGGCGGCGAGCCCGTCGCCTCGTCCGTCGGTCGCCGGAACGAAGCGCAGGGCGGCGTCGTCGAGTTCGATCGTGTGCGCCGATGCCGGACGATCGAGGATGCGGGCCCACCGCTCGGCGATCTCGTCGGGATCATCGGCCTGGATCTCCGCGCCGACCATGTCCGTCGCCACCGACGAGGTCGCGTGGTACGCCCAATCGGGACCGGCCCACGCCCAGCTCTCGGGCGGGTCGGCCTGGTCGATCGACAAGATCGCGCCGCCGACGTCGGCCGGGTGCAGATGGATCCCGGCGATGCCGGGTGCGGTCGCGTCGAACACGATGCGGGTGTCGGAGGCCGTGATCCGGGCGCGGTGGGCGGCCAGATCGTCGACCTGCACGATGACCATGTAGCCACCAGCGCCCCGGCGTTCGAGGTAGCGGCCTGCGGTCGTTCCGGGCTGCTTGGGCGCAACGACCTCGAGCAGTCGATCACCGATCGTGTAGAGCCCGTGGCGGAGCCCGAAGTGGCCGACACCGGGATCTCGGTAACAGACCTCGACGTCGAGTTTGGTCGTGATCTCCCGCTCGACGGGTCGGAGATCGTCGGCGACCAGGACGAGTTGACGGAGCCGCATCATGGCTCCATTCGTAGCCGACCCGATCAGTTGGGACGAGCGAACGGTGCCCGTTCGTCCCAGACGTCGCCCGGCCCGGGGTTGGCGGGATCGGTCGTGGCACCGAAGTGGTTGGCGATCCCCCACACGGCGTTGAGCGCGGTCTGGACGGCGCCCTCGGCCCACCCGGGTGTCCAGCTGACGTCGTCGCCGGCCAGGAAGATGCCCGTCTTCTTGGCCGAGAACCCCTCCTGCATGAAGTGGGTGTACATGCGGCGGTTGTAGCGGTAGTGGCCGGGCAGCGCGCCCTTGAAGGCGCCGAGGAAGTCGGGGTCGCTCTCCCAACTCACGGTGATCGGTTCGCCGATCACGTGGCTGGTGATGTCCGCCGTCGGGTAGATCCGCTCGAGCGTGTCGAGGGCGAGCTGTGCCCGCTGGGACGCCGACTTCGCGAGCACCTTGGCCGCATCGCCTTCCCATGAGTAGCTGAGGCAGATGACCGCCGGCTGTCCCTCGCCGTTGTCGAACAGGTAGGTGCCGCGGGTGTTGCGGTCGGTGAGGGTCATGCCCATGACCGGCTTGCCGGTCGCCGGGTCGATGTCCTTCCAGAAGGGACGGTCCACCATCACGAAGGTCTTGGCCGACTGCATGTAGCGGGTGCGGTCCAGCGCCATCCAGTGCTCCTGGGAGAAGAGGGCCTCGTCGACGTCGATGCTGGTCGTGAGCAGCCAACTCTGGGTGGTGACCAGGACGGCCGGGAACGAGCGCCGCACACCGTTGCGATCGGTGACGGTGAACCCGACGCCGTTGCGCTCGATCGCCGCGACCCCGGGACGGGGCGCGCCCCCGTGGAGCGTGTCGAGGCTCGTGCCCAGTTCCCAGTGGACCGGTGACGGTGGCGCGAGCATCCAGAGTCGCCGGACGACCTGCTCGGCCCCGCCGACGATCAGGTGTTGGTCGTCGTCCATCGCGGTGAACACGACCCGCAGGATCTCCAGCATCGAGTTGGGGAAGTCCGAGTCCCAGCCGCCGGTGCCGAAGCCGACCTGCCCGAACACCTCCCGATGACGGAACGTGAGTCGTTGGAAGGAGTCGGCCGAGGCGACGAAGTCGTAGAAGGTGCGCTCGTCCCACTGCTCGACCAGGTCGGCCCAGATCGCCCGCACCGCCGTCGCGTCCTTGGCCCGCATCGCCGCCTGCATCTCCGAGAACCGTGCGTGTTCCTCGAGCGCCTCTGCCCATGCCGCCGCCACGTCCTGGAAGAGGGCGGGAAGGTCCTCGAGGGTCTCGGCGTGGATCGTCTCGCCCGCCAGGTCGATCACGGTGGTGGGAGCGGCCGGGGTCAGGGGGTTGGGGAAGGGCCGGGTCCGGAGACCGAGCAGATCGACATAGTGGTAGAACGCGGCGCTCGATCGCGGGAAGCGCATGCCGCCGAGCTCGGCGATGACGTCGTCGGCGGCGCCGAAGCGCTGCGACCGCAGCCGCCCGCCCATGCGGCCCGACTCGAAGACGACCGGGCGCAGCCCGAGCTTCATGAGTTCGTGGGCAGCGACGACGCCGGCGATCCCGGCCCCGATCACCGCGACCTCGTCCCCGTGCGCGGCATCCGGCAGGCGGGTCAGGCCGGCCGGGTGGGCGAGCCATGACGGGTAGTCGAACGGGAAGTCGGGCCCGAAGCAGGTGATCGGCGCGGAGGTCATCACCGCGGACGTTAACCGGCCCGGGATCGCTCGCGGACCCTGCGGCCCGTACGCTCCGACCGTGACGCGGCTGGCAGATCTCACGACCCCGGAGGTCGGCGACCGGCGGGTCCTGCTGTTGCCGATCGGATCGCTCGAACAGCACGGCCCGCATCTCCCGCTCGACACCGACACGGTCATCGCGACGACGGTGGCGCAACGGGCGGCGGTGGCGGTCCCTGCGGCGGTCGTCGCTCCGGCGATCGCCATCGGTGCCTCGGGGGAGCACGCCGGGTTCGCCGGCACCCTGTCGATCGGAACCGACGTGATGGCCTCGGCGCTCGTCGAGATCGTGCGCACCGCGGGCGCCGAGTTCGAGCGCGTGGTCGTCGTCAACGGGCACGGTGGCAACCTCGACGCGGTCCGCATCGCGGTGACTCGATGCGCCGAGGAGGGTCGGCGGCTGACCGCATGGCACGCGGCGCTCGTCGGCGGCGACGCCCACGCCGGGGCGACCGAGACGTCGGTGATGCTGGCGATCGACCCGAACCGCGTCCGCCTCGATCGAGCCGAGCCGGGTGTGGTCGCACCGCTCGCCGACATCCTCGACGACCTCCGCGCCGGCGGGCTGGCGGCGGTCACGCCCAACGGCGTGCTCGGTGACCCGACCACCGCCGACGCTGCGGTCGGGGAGACGATCCTGGACGAGTGGGTGCGCCAGGTCGTCGAGCTTCTGCGATCATGACCCCATGACTCAGCCGGTCGCCATCGTCACCGGCGCGGGTCGTGGCATCGGCGCCGCGACCGTCGCCGCCCTCGTCGCCGACGGCTGGCGGGTGGGCGCCGTCGATCGCTGCACGCCCCATCCGGCCGTCGCCTATCCGATGGCCTCGGCGGCCGAACTCGCCACGGTGGTCGCCGCAGCGAACGGTGCCGCGACCGCGTTCGAGGCCGACGCCGCCGATTCCGGCGCCATGGCCGCGGTGGTCGACGCAATCACCGACGAGCACGGTCGCCTCGACGCAGTGGTCTGTGCGGCCGGTGTCGTCGCCGGAGGCACACCGGCGTGGGAGGTCTCCGACCACGAGTGGGACGCCGTCATCGGCACCGATCTGACCGGGGTGTTCGTCACCACGCGTGCGGCCATCCCGGCGATGCTCGAGTCACCGCGGGGCCGCATCGTCACCGTCGCGTCGGCCGCCGGCTCCCTCGGGCTGCGGCACATGAGCCCCTATGCGGCGGCGAAGCACGGCGTCATCGGGTTCACCCGGTCGCTGGCCGCCGACCTCGCAGGAACCGGGCTGACCGCGAACGCAGTGTCCCCGGGCTCGACCACCACCGTGGGACTCGACGAGTCGGCCCGCATCTACGACCTCGGCTCGGTCGAGGAGTTCGTCCGCCATCAGGAGCCGCTCGGTCGCCTCATCGAACCCGACGAGATCGCCGCCACCATCGCCTGGCTCTGCTCGCCGGCGTCGTCGGCGATCACCGGCGCAGTGATCCCGGTCGACGGCGGAATGACGGCCACGCCGTAGGTCAGGCCTCGTCGATCGCGGCGACGAGCGGCGCGGGGAGCCGAGCCCCAGGACTGCGAAGCACCCGGTCGGCGTACCGGTTCGTACGTCCCGAGATCGAGCGCAGCCAGCGATGCATCTGGGACTCGAACGGGCGATCGCGCCAGCCGGGCTGCTTCTGCATCGTACGGAACGCACCGAGATCGCCCTCGGCGTCGAGGAGCGCTTCGAACTCGGCCGGCTCGATGGCGCGGATGAGTTCGTCCTCCAGATCGCGAACACAGACATGGATCCGAACCGCAGCGAACGCCGGTGACGACGCTGCCGCCGCGGTGAACAGGTCGACCTCCGCGTCGTCGACGAGGCCGCTGAGTCGGATGTCGGCCGTGTCGCCGAGCGCTCGGATGAGATTGTGCACCGCGTGAGCGCCGCCGATCGGCACCACGACGATCCGCTCGGCCTCGAGATCGCGGCCGCGGAGGTCGGCGATCGTCTCGAGTGCGATCTGGTCGCTGATGCCCTCGACGAGAATGACCGAACGGGCGCGGCGCGCTCTGGTCAGCGCCTCCTCGGTCGCCCGGATGGTGGCGTCCGGGCCCGACTCGTAGCGACGGGTGTCCGCCATGCCCTCATCGTGGCACGCCGGGACGGCGACTCACTCCGAGATCAGCTCGAGCAGGAGGTCCTTGAACAGGAAGGCCTCGTCCGGATCGTCGGGCCACTCGTGGGTGCCGAAGTGCACGTTGCGATCATGGATCCGGCTCATGATCGTCGCGTGCCGCATCGCCGAGTAGGCCATCTCGAATCGGAGGTCGCCCACATCGGTGCCGCCGGCCTCGCGGTACTGCGCCCGCACGTCCTCGGGGCGCAACATCGAGGTCAGGGTCGGCATCTCGTACTTCGCCATCAGGTACTCGAAGAAGCGGTGCAGGAAACACATCCAGCCGACGTCGAGGGCGGGGGGCGCGATCGTCGCCATCTCCCAGTCGAGCACCGCCACCGGATCGACCCCGTCGGGGGCGTACATGATGTTGCCGATCCGGCTATCGCCCCACGAGATCGCCGCCGCCGGCTCGTCGGTGGGCCAGTTCGCCTCGATCCAGTCGAAGGCCCGCTCGATGGTCGGGAACCGGCGTCCGGCGCCCGCACAGGTCCACTCGTAATAGGCCCGCTCGGCGGCGAAGTGGCGCTGCAGCGGCGTGTCGCCCAGGGCGGGGTCGGGCTCGAGGAAGGCGGCCTTGCCGTCGGTGATGTCGATGCCGTGAATCCCGGCGAGCACCTCGACGCTCGCTCTCTGCAGCGCTATCCGATCGTCGTCGGCGAGCTCGCGCACCCACCCGCCGATCGCGTAGGGAGGGATGTCGGGTGGGACTCGTCCGTCGACCTTGGCCATGACGAAGAACGGTTGATCGAGGTGGGCGGTGTCGGTCTCGAGCCAACGCAGCTCGGGCACGGGGACATCGCTGTGCTCGGCGACGAGCGCGATCAACCGGTGCTGCTTCTCGAGGTCGTAGGTGCGGAACACCGGCACATCGCTCGCCGCGGGGGCGACCCGCGCCACGAAGGAGCCGGACCGACCCGCCCACTCGGCGTCGAAGAACAGCGACTCGCTCGACATCCCGTTGGATTCCGGCGACGACACCGGGCCGATCGTCGCCGTCGGGTCGTCGGTCGTGTCCCGCAACCAGGCCTGGAGTCGATCGCGCAGCTCCTCGGGTGTACGGGAGGTCTTGACGACCACCATCTCGTCGTCGGTCAGCTCGTCGCGCTCCATCTCCGAACGGTAGCGATGGCGTCTGGTCGGCGTCGAAGGCCACGCCTAACGTGACGCCATGACGACCCAGACGACCCCCGACGGGATCGAGTTCGTCCGCACCCCGGACGAGCGGTTCGCGGCGATCTCGGACTTCCCCTACGAGCCTCGGTACGGCTCGGTCGACGGCCTGCGCATGGCCTACATCGACGAGGGCCCGGAGGACGCCCATCCGATCGTGTTGCTCCACGGCGAACCCTCGTGGAGCTACCTCTACCGGCGCATGATCCCGACCCTGCTCGATGCCGGCCACCGCGTGATCGCACCCGATCTGATCGGCTTCGGTCGCTCCGACAAGCCCACCGATCCCGGGTACTACACCTACGCCCGCCACGTCGCGAACGTCGAGTTCTTCCTCGACGCCACCGTCCACCAGCCGTGCACCCTCTTCGCCCAGGACTGGGGCGGACTCATCGGGCTTCGTCTCGTCGGCCTGCAGTCGGAGCGCTTCGCCCGTGTCGTCATCGGCAACACCGGGTTGCCGGTGGGCGAGTCGCTCGGCCCGGGATTTGACTTCTGGCTCGCCTTCTCCCAGGACAGCGGCCTGGAGGACATCGGGGGCCTGTTCCGCCGAGCGATCGCCGCCCGCGACCTGACCGACGACGAGGTCGCGGCCTACGACGCGCCGTTCCCGACCGCGGACCATCGGGTGGGGGCGGTGGTGTTCCCGACGCTGGTCCCGATCACACCCGACCATGCCGGCGTCGCCGAGAACCTGGAGGCGTGGGCGGGACTGGAGGCCTTCGACCGGCCGTTCCTCACCCTCTGGTGTCCCGAGGATCCGGTGCTCGGTGAGCTGGCCGCACCCTTCATCGAACGCGTGCCCGGGGCCGTCGGGCAGCCCCATCAGGAGTTCCGCCCGGGCGGCCATTTCCTCCAGGACGACTGGGGCCCGGAGCTGGCGGCCGCCATGGTGGCGTGGATGGCCGACTGATCGCGGCGCACGCCGGTCGGGCCGGGCCGCTCGCCCCGGGCGCGAACTCCCTGTTACCGGTCTGTTTCGGCTCGGGACAGCGGGTCAGATCATCGTTAGGTTCGTCGTCATGGAGCCGCGGGAGGGGTTCTTCGACGAGATGTTCGGCTCGGGGGGAGGCGCCGTCCGAGCGCCTTACCGCGCGTACCACGAATGGTTCTCCGCCGAGGAGCCGCGTCGCCTGCTCGCCAAGTCCGCCGAAGCCGAGCGGGTCTTTCGCAGGACCGGCATCACGTTCAACGTCTACGGCGACGACGATGCCGAGGAACGTCTCATCCCGTTCGACATCGTCCCCCGGGTGCTCGACTCGATCGAGTGGGCCACCATCGAGCGCGGCGTCCAGCAACGGGTTCGGGCGCTGAACGCCTTCCTCCACGACGTCTATCACCGACGCGAGATCCTCCGGGCAGGGCGCGTCCCGGTCGAACTGGTGGCCGAGAACGCAGCCTTTCTTCCGTCGATGATCGGCCACTCCCCGCCCGGTGGGGTCTACACCCACGTGGTCGGGGTCGACATCATCCGCGCCGCCGAGGATCGCTTCATGGTCCTCGAGGACAACTGCCGCACCCCGTCGGGCGTCTCGTACATGCTCGAGAACCGGGAGACGATGATGCAGATGTTCCCCGAACTCTTCGCCAGTCACCGGGTCCGGCCGATCGGGGACTATCCGCAGAATCTCCGAGCCTCATTGGCGGCGTCGGCTCCACCTGCGGCCGACGATGGCCCGGTGACCGTCGCGGTCCTGACCCCCGGTATCCACAACTCCGCCTACTTCGAACACGCCTTCCTCGCCGACCAGATGGGCGCCGAGCTGGTCGAGAGCCGAGACCTCGAGATCGTTGGCGGTCGAGTGGCGATGCGCACCACGCGGGGACCGCTTCCGGTCGACGTGCTCTACCGGCGCGTCGACGACGACTTCCTCGATCCGCTCGCGTTCAACCCCGACTCGTTGCTCGGTGTGCCGGGGATCATGGACGTGTACCGGGCCGGTGGCGTCACGATCGCCAACGCACCGGGTGGCGGCATCGCCGACGACAAAGCCATCTACAGCTACGTCCCCGAGATCATCGAGTTCTACACGGGCGAGAAACCCATCCTCGACAACGTGCCCACCTGGCGGTGCGGCGAAGCCGACTCCCTGGCCTACGTTCTCGACCACCTCGCGGAGCTGGTGGTGAAGGAAGTGCACGGATCCGGCGGCTACGGGATGCTCGTCGGCCCCGCCGCTTCGAAGAAGGAGCTCCGCGAGTTCACTCGAAAGCTGACCGCGCGTCCCGCGAACTACATCGCACAACCCACGATCGCGCTCTCCACCGTCCCGGTGTTGACGCGATCCGGCCTGGCCCCTCGCCACGTCGACCTGCGTCCCTTCGCACTCGTCGGGCCCGGTCGTATCCAGGTCAGTCCCGGCGGGCTGACCCGGGTCGCGATGAAGAAGCACTCCTTGGTGGTCAACTCCAGCCAGGGCGGAGGCACGAAGGACACCTGGGTGGTGGACGACTGATGCTGGGTCGAACCGCCGGCGGGCTGTACTGGATGTTCCGCTCGCTGGAGCGCAGCGAGAACACCGCACGACTCATCGAAGCCGGCATGCGGATCGCGCTCACCCGATCGTCGGACCTCTACGACGAATGGGATTCCGTGCTCTCCACCGCAGGGCAGCGAGAGGGGTACGGCGCGCGCCACGACGAGGTCGAACCGGCAGCCGTCATCGACTACCTGCTGCGCGATCGCGACAACCCGTCGAGCGTTCGGTCCGTCGTGGACCTCGCCCGCTCCAACGCCCGCGAGGTCCGCACGGCGCTCACCCGCGAGGTGTGGGAGGCGGTCAACGCCACCTGGCTCGCGGTCTGCGACGCGCTGCAACGCCCCATCGCGACACGTGATCTCCCACGGGTGCTCAGCCTCATCCGTCAAGAGAGCGCCTTTGTGCGCGGGGCGCTGCACGGCACGATGCTGCGCAACGACATCTACAACTTCGCCCGTCTCGGCACCTTCCTGGAGCGAGCCGACAACACGGCCCGGATCCTCGACGTGAAGTACTACGTGCTGCTGCCCTCGCCCCTCGACGTGGGCGGCTCCCTCGACAACACCCAGTGGGAGACGATCCTGCGCAGCGTGTCGGCCCAGCGGGCGTTCCGCTGGCGCAACGGCGGCGTCGTCACCGCGTCGGGGATCGCCGACTTCTTGATCCTCGATCCGCAGATGCCGCGATCGCTGGCCTTCTGCTACGACAAGATCGATCGCAACCTCGTGCACCTCGCCGCCGACTACGGCCAGCAGCATCGCAGCCACGAACTCTCGCACGACCTGCGCCTGCGGCTGGCCGGCCGGTCGATCGAGTCGGTGATCGACGACGGGTTGCACGAGTTCCTGTCCGATTGCATCCGGACAGGCAACGAGCTCGGCGCCCAGATCGAACGCGACTACCGGTTCAACAGCTGATGCGACTGTCGATCACTCACGCCACCCGGTACCGCTACGACGAACCCGTCGGGTACGGCCTCCACGAGCTTCGGCTCATCCCCCGATCCGGGCCGACCCAGACGGTCGAGTGGTGGGACACCCGCATCGAGGGAGGGTCGCGTCAGGTGCGACTGTCCGACCACCATCGCAACATCGTCGAACTCGTTCGCGTCGACCCGGACGCCCTCGAGACCGTGGTGATCGCCTCGGGCGGTGTCGACACGATCGACACCGCCGGGGTCGTGGGCCCCGACCAGGGCCACACCCCGAGGTGGCTCTATCTTCGAGCCACCCCGCTCACCTCGCCCGGACCGAACACTCGCCGCTTGATCCGCGGTGTCGATCGCGACCAGCCGGAACTCGAGACGCTCCACCGCTTGTCGTCGACGGTGCGCGACGCGATCGACTACGTGGCCGGTACGACCGAGGTGACCACGTCCGCAGAAACCGTCGTCGAGGCGGGGAGCGGCGTGTGTCAGGACCACACGCACGTGTTCGTCACCGCCGCTCGCCTCCTCGGCTTCCCGGCCCGCTACGTGTCCGGCTACCTCTTCGTCGCCGACGGCCAGGAGCATGCCGGCCACGCCTGGGCCGAGGTCTCGGTGGACGGGCTCGGCTGGGTGGGGTTCGACGTCGCCAACCAGATCTCGCCCGACGAGCGGTACGTCCGCATCGCCATCGGCCTCGACTACCGCGACGCCGCACCGATCTCGGGGGTGCGTCGTGGGCCCGGAGGCGAGACACTCGAGGTCGATGTCACGGTGACCGAGTCCGGGAGCGCCCAGCAATGACCTACTGCGTCGGGATGAAACTCGACCACGGCTTGATCTTCATGTCCGACACCCGCACCAATGCAGGGATCGACAACATCTCGACCTTCACGAAGATGCACCAGTGGTCCACTGCGGGCGAACGGGTCATCACCATTCTCTCGGCCGGGAACCTGGCAACGACCCAGGCCGTCGTGTCGGTGCTCGACGAACGGACGAAGGCACCAGCCGAGCGCGATCCCTCGATCCTCGAGGTGCCCACGATGTTCCGCGTCGCCGAGCTGGTCGGCGAGGTGCTGAGCACCACCATCGCCCGTCACGCCGGAGAGGGCCCCACAGCCGAGGCGACGTTCGATGCCACCGTCATCGTCGGCGGACAGATCGCCGGCATGCCTCCCCGGCTCTTCCTCGTCTACCCCGAGGGCAACTTCATCGAAGCCAGTCCCGACACGCCGTTCATGCAGATCGGTGAGACGAAGTACGGCAAGCCGATCCTGGTCCGAGCGTTCGACCCGTCGATGTCCGACACCGAGGCGGTCAAGTTGCTGTTGGTGTCCTTCGACTCGACGATCAAAGCGAATCTGTCGGTCGGCGCTCCGCTCGACGTCGCGTGGTACGAGAACGATTCGTTCGAGGTGATGACGCCCCGTCGGATCGAACGTGACAACCCCGATTGGCAGGCGCTGTCGACCGGTTGGGGCGACGCGTTGCGAAAGGCGTTCGACTCGCTCCCGGACCCGGACCTGGACGCGCTCCCGCCCCGCTGAGAACGACTCTCGTTCGTGACTGGGATCTGACGGCACTGGTACCTTTCGGCCGCACCCCAGCCTGAGGAGATCGTCATGAAGACCCGTGCTGCCGTCTTGCGCGAAGTCGGAGCCGACTGGAGCGTCGAGGAGATCGAACTCGACGATCCCCGCGAAGGCGAGATCCTGGTCAAGACCGGCGCGGCCGGTATGTGTCACTCCGACGAGCACGCCCATGACGGCACCATGCCCGTTCCGCTGCCGATCGTCGGCGGTCACGAGGGCTCCGGCACCGTCATCGGTCTCGGTCCCGGCGTCACGGAGTTCGAGATCGGCGACCAGATCTCGTGCTCGTTCATCCCCAGCTGCGGCAAGTGCACCTGGTGCGCACGCGGCCAGCAGAACCTCTGCGATCTCGGCGCCAAGTTGATGGAACCGGGCATGATCGACGGCACCTTCCGTCATCACGACGCCGACGGCAATCCCCTCACCCCGCTGCTCAAGCTCGGCACGTTCGCCGAGCACATGGTCCTCAGCGTCGACTCGGCCATCAAGGTGCAAAAGGACGTCCCGCCCGGACCGGCCGCCCTCGTTTCGTGCGGTGTCACAACCGGCTACGGCTCGGCCGTCAACCGGGCCGAGGTCACCGCCGGCGACACGGTGATCGTCGTCGGGGCCGGCGGCCTCGGCACCGCCGCCATCCAGGGCGCGAAGGTCGCCGGCGCCAAGAACGTCGTCGCCGTCGACCCGTCGGAGTTCAAGCGGGAGAGCGCCATGGAGTTCGGCGCCACCCACACCGCGCCGTCGATGGAAGAGGCGATGGAGATGGTCGGCGCCATGACCGAAGGCGTGATGGCCGACTCGACGATCCTGACGCCGTCGGTGCTCACCGGCGACCTGATCGCACCGGCGCAGTTCCTGACCCGCAAGGGCGGCACGATCGTCGCCACGGCGGTCGCTCCGGCCGAGCAGATGGACGTCTCGCTCAACCTGTTCGCCTTCTCGATGCTCAACCAGGAGCTCAAGGGCTGCCTGTTCGGTTCCACGGCGCCGCGCAAGGAGATCCCCCACCTGCTGTCGATGTACCAGGCCGGTCAGCTCAAGCTCGACGAGATGATCACCAACACCTACACCCTCGACCAGGTCAACGACGGCTACGCCGACATGATGGCGAACAAGAACGTCCGCGGCGTCATCACGTTCGACTGATCGAGCGACCCTGATCGACGGCAGACTGTCCCCATGACGAGCCTGACCGATCCCGGTGTCATCGACGCGTTGTGCGAGCGCGTGGTCGGTCGTCGCCGAGAGCTCGAAGTTCTGGTCGCCGCCCTCGCCGCGGACCGCCACGTGCTGCTCGAGGGCCCGCCCGGAACCGGCAAGTCGACGATCCTGCGCGAGGTCGCCGCCGCAGCGGGCACCGGCTTCGTGTTCGTCGAGGGCAACGCCGAGCTCACGCCGGCCCGTCTCGCCGGTCAGTTCGATCCGTCGCGTGTCCTGGAGGACGGCTACACCCCCGACGTGTTCGTCGACGGACCCCTCGTCGAGGCGTTGCGCAACGGTTCGCTCCTCTACGTCGAGGAACTCAACCGGGTGCCGGAAGAGACGGTCAACCTGCTCATCACCGTGATGTCGGAGGGCGAGCTCACTCTGCCTCGCCTCGGCACGATCCCGGCGGCGACCGGGTTCCGGCTCGTCGCCGCGATGAACCCGTTCGACAACATCGGGACCGCCCGCGTCTCGGGCGCGGTCTACGACCGCATGTGCCGGATCGCGATGGGCTATCAGTCGCTCGACGACGAGTCCGACATCGTGGTCCGCAACACGTCCAACGACGACCGGATCCTGCGCCGTCGGGCCGTCGCCGTCACCCGCGGCACCCGGACCCATCCCGACGTGCGGGTCGGCTCGTCGGTGCGTGGCGCCATCGATCTCGTCGAGGTCGGGCACACGCTCGCCGCGATGCGGGGCACCGAGGTCATCGATCCTGCCGTCGGGCTCGACGCTGCACTCACCTCGCTTTCGGGCCGGGTCCGACTCCACGAAGGTGGGAGCTCGAGCCCGGAGTCGGTGATCTCCGAACTCTGGGAGGCCGTGCTGGCACGCGAGAAGCCCGCCTCCGACGCCGATGATCCAGAGGGAAAAGCGGGAGCCCCGGGCGGGGCGACTCCGGCGTCCCCCTGACCCTCGAGGGCGACGACGCCCGGCAGGCGATCGAGGACGACAACCGGCGCACGACCCCTCGCCCGCAACTGGCACGCGATCCGAAGTTCGAAGAGATCAGCCCGGACGTCGGTGAGATCGACGACGACGCCCTGGCCGACCTGGTCGATGAGGACCCCGATCATGCGATGTCGCTGCTCGCCCAGATGCGCGGTGCGACCGACCGTGAACTTGCCGCCCTCGCCGCCCGGCTGGCCGGTCGGCTCGTCCTCGACGTGGCCAAGGCCGGACCCGTCCAGGCGCGTGGGGTCGGCACGATGACCTCCTCGCCGGCCGATCGGGTCGACGGTGATCTCGATCTCGACCGGAGCCTCGACGGGCTGGTGCACGCCCGAGCGACCGGCGAGCTCGTCGACGCCGGCGACCTGAAGGTCCGTCACTGGACCCAGCCCGCGACCGCCCTGGCGCTCGTGATCGACCGCAGTGGTTCGATGAGCGGAAAGCGCCTGGCGACGGCGGCGGTCGCGGCGGCGGCGTGTGCGCACCGGGCGCCGGTCGACTGGTCGGTCCTCGCGTTCGCCGACCGGGTCATCGCGGTCAAGAGCCAGGACGACGCTCGCTCCTCGCTGGCCGTCGTCGACGATCTGCTCCGGTTGCGCGGACAGGGCACGACCGACCTCGCCGGCGCGCTCACCGCCGCGGCCCGCCAGCTCGACCGCAGTCGGGCCAAGCGCCGGGTCACCATCTTGATGTCGGACTGCCGCGCCACGACCGGCGGCGACGCGATCCCCGTGGCGCGCGGGCTCGACGAGCTGTGCGTGATCGCACCCACCGACGATGCCGAGGATGCCGAGGAGTTCGCCCGGGCCGTCGGCGCCCAGCTCGCCACCGTCGCCGAACCCACGGACATCCCCACCGCGTTCCTGCGGGTGCTGGAGCGCTGACCCGGGGACGGCCGAGCGCACTACGCTCCGGATCATGAGCAAGCCCGTTGGTCCGTACACGCCCATCGTCCGTGGCGGTGATCTCCTGTTCACCGCCGGTCAGGTCGGCATCTCCGACGGCGCGATCGTCGACGGCGGGCTCGAACCCGAGCTCCGCCAGGTGTTCGTCAACCTCCGGACCGTGCTGTCGAGTGCGGGTGCCTCGCTCGCCGACGTCGTGAAGACCACGGTCTTCCTCGCCGACATGGGCGACTACGCCGTGATGAACGAGATCTACATGGAGGAGTTCGGGGATCACCGCCCGGCGCGCTCCGCGGTGGCGGTGAAGGAGCTCCCGCTCGGTGCGCTGATCGAGATCGAGGCGATCGCCACCGTTTGATCGACGGCGAACTCGGGATTCCGGCGACCGCTCTGGCAGACTGACACCATGGACGTCGGAACGATCATCTTCATCGTCGTGCTCGTCATCGTGATGCCGGTCGGCGTGTTGATGAGCATGGCCGGCCTGGCCGGGGTGATCGGCGCCCTGATCGGGCGCAACAGCGATCTCGACAACCTCACCGACGACGGCGAGCCGAACGAGTACCTGACGCTCTCCGACGCGAATCCCTACGAGGACTGAGACGTCGCGACATCGTGGTCCGATTCGGCGCGATCCGTCGGCGAGACGATTTGTCTCGTAAATTGGAATAGCGGCACACATCCCGTGGTTGTCACCGGTGTACCCCCGACCCAGAAAGCAGGGACACCATGGCGTCCACCGCCACCCAACCGAATCCGTCCACCCACGACGATCCCCGCCCAGGGGTCGCGATCGGCCACATCGGCCCCCACCCCGTCACCGACCTCGACGCCGCCGTGCGCTTCTTCGAATCGATCGGCACGCGTACCGTCGCCGTCATGGCCGCGATGGCCATCCTCGAACTCCGCGGCGGCACCCATCTGATCGTGCGTCGAGTCGACCGGGTCGAGCCCGGCGCGACCGCGAACTTCGACCTGATGGTCGACGACATCGACCGTGCCCACCGAGACTTCGCGGCCGCCGGGCTCGAGCCCGGCGCGATCGACCGGGGCGGGATCCACTCCAGCTTCGGCCTCGTCGATCCGAGCGGCACCACGATCACGATCACCTCCAGCCACGCGATGGGGCCGGTCTGAGATGACGGTCGGCATCGCGCTCGGCGCCGGCGGCCCGCTCGGCTGGGCGTTCCACCTGGGCGTGCTCGACGGCATCCGCGACGCGCTCGGGGTCGAACCCGCCGACGCGCAGCGTGTCGTCGGCACGTCGGCCGGCGGCGCCATCGCCGCGTCGCTCCTCGGCGGCGCCGACACCGACACCGTGCTGGCGTCGATCGCCCAACCGATGTCGGAAGCCGACCAAGCCGAGATGCGAGCCGCGATGAGTGGCGGTGATCGCGGCTGGCGCCGCTTCCTGCGTCCGCTCGCGCCCAAGACCGCCCTGCGTCGGCTTCCGACCGCACCGGTCACCGCCGCGGTCGGTCTGCTCCCCGGCGGCGTCTTTCCCACCTTCCCCCTCCGGCGCTTCCCGGTCGACGATGGAGCGGTGTGGCCGCCCACGCTCTGGCTCCCGAGTGTGCGGATGGACACCGGTGAGCTCGTGGTGTTCGGTCGTGATCGAACCGACGTCGACGTCCGCGACGCGTTGGAGGCGACGTCGGCGGTGCCCGGGATGTTCCGGCCCAAGCGCATCGACGGCATCGCCCACGTCGATGGCGCGGTCGCCTCGGCCACCCACGCCGACCTCCTCGCCGATGACGGCCACGACCTCGTGGTGGTGTCGTCGGTGATGACCCGCCCGGGCCGGGGACCGATCAAGATCCGGGCCCGCCACCAGCTCCGTCAGGAGATCGCCGCGCTCGAACGGGTGGGCACCCGCACGGTGGTGATCGAGCCGTCGCCCGAGGTGATCGAGATGGCCCGGGGTTGGCCCCGAACCGGCGGAGAGCGGGGGTCCGAGATCGCGGCCGCCGCCGCCAAGCAGACGATCGACCTGCTGGCCGGTCGCTGAATCAGTCGGCCTCGGACGACAGGGCGACCTGTCGGTGCCCCGGGGTCATCGCGAGATCGCCTCGCTCGCCGATCGCGGGCGGAACCAGGTGGCCGGCGGCGAACAAGAGTTCCACGCCGTCGTCGAGGTGGGCGGTGACCTGCCAGCCGCTGCCGTGGTACTCGGCTGCCACGATCTCGGCGGGACCGTCGGGCGAGGCGATGAACACGACGTCGTCGGGACGCACCATCGCCACCAGCTCGGATGGCCGTCGCCCGCCGAGCTCGACCCGACCGAGCGCCGAGTGGCCTTCGGTGGAGATCGGCAGGAAGCTCGCCGGCCCCATGAACGCTCCGACGAAGCGGTCGACGGGTCGGTGGTAGACCTCGGCAGGGCTGCCGAGCTGGCGGATCCGCCCGCTGCGCATCACGGCGATGCGATCGCCGATCGCCAACGCCTCCTGCTGATCGTGGGTGACGAACACCGCCGGCGTTCCCGTCGCCTTGAGCGCCCGGACGACGTCTTGACGAAGCGTGACGCGGAGGTTGTGGTCGAGGCTGGCGAACGGTTCATCGAACAACATGAGCGCCGGAGCCGGAGCGAGGGCTCGCGCGAGGGCCACTCGCTGGCGCTCACCGCCGGAGAGCTCGTGGGGGTACCGCCCGCCGTAGCCTTCGAGGTCCACCAGTTCGAGCATCTCGCGGACGCGGGCCGTGCGGCCGGGTGCGTCGGTGTCGCGAAGGCCGAACGCGATGTTGTCGGCGACGGTCAGATGGGGGAAGAGCGCGTGTTCCTGGAAGACGAGTCCGACCGAGCGGCGTTCCGGTGGGAGCCGATGCCCGCCGTCGTCGACCAGTCGTCCGTCGAGATGGACGGTCCCGGAATCGATGCCGTGCAGCCCGGCGATGGCGCGCAGCAGGGTCGACTTGCCGCAGCCGCTGGGGCCGACCAACGCCAGCAGCTCACCGGCCGGCAGTTCGAGGTCGACGTGGTCGACCGCGGTCACGTCGTCGAATCGCTTCACCACCGAGCGGGCGACGAGGGGTGGGGTGTCGGTCATCGTGTCGTCCCGTTGGCGAGCTGGCGCGAGAGCAGGGCGACCGGAACCATCGCCACGACGATAATGGCGAGGGCGGGGAGCGCGGCCTGCTCGAATCGTGACTCCGTCGCCAGGTTGAAGGTCCAGATCGGCAGCGTGTTGTAGCCGACCGGCCGCAGCAACAGGGCGATCGGCAGCTCCTTGAGCGAGTCGACCGCCACCAGCACGGCGCCGGTCAGGATGCTCGTGCGGGCGAGCGGATTGTGGATGCGGCGTACCACCTCGAGGGGACGGGCGCCGAGGCTGCGGGCCGACGCGGTGACCTCCTGGGGTACCTGCACCATGCCCGACTCGATCGCGTTGAGGCCCGGTGCGAGGAACCGGATGCTGTAGGCGTAGACGAGACCGATGAGGCTGCCGGTGGCGACCACGCCGGGGAGCCCCAGGCCGATGCCCTCGAGCACGTCGTCGAGCGCGACGAGCGCGAGCACCACCCCCATGGCGACGACCGGACCCGGCACGGCGTACCCGACTGCGGTGAGCCGGGCCGACACACCGATCGCTCGTCCCTGGACGAAGCGCGATCCGTTGGCGAGGAAGATCGCAGCGAGGACGCAGACGGCGCCGGTGAGGATCGCCAGCTGCACCGAGTTGACGAGGAAATCGAGGAAGCGCTCCGTGTTGGGCGTGCCGCGAGGGCCGGTGATCTCCTGGTAGGCCCACGAGACCAGCTGCAGGGTCGGCAGCCCGAACGACAGCAGCAGCACCGACGCACACGCAGCGAACGCGCCCCACGCCTTGGTGCCCGTGAGGCGCCGTGGCTCGAGACCTGCCGCGGCGCCGGCGGCCTCGCCGAAGCGCGCCCGGCCCCGCAGGACCCGTTCGAGTCCGATGATCATGAGCGCGACGACCAGCACGAGGGTGGCGAACTCCGACGCCGCATCACGGTCGAAGGTGCCGCGCCAGATGCGGAACACGCCGACCGAGATCGTGTCGACGCCGAAGTACTGGATGGTCGCGAAGTCGGTGAGGGTCTCCATCATCACGACGGCGACGCCGGCGGCGAGCGCCGGCCGCAGGAGCGGGAGGACCACCCGGCGAGCGGCCTCGACCGGGCCGGCGCCGAGACTCCGAGCGACGTCGTAGGCGTTGCCGGCCTGGTCGGCGAGCGCCGCTCGCGCCAGGAGGAAGACGTAGGGGTACAGGACGAGCGTGAAGACGACGATCGCACCACCCATCGACTCGACGGTCGGGAACCAGGCGTCGCGTCCGAACCAGGCGCGCCACTGGTTCTGGATCGGCCCGGTGAATCCCACGACGGAGAGCGTGACGAAGCCGAGCACGTAGGACGGCATCGCCAGGGGCGCGATCAGCAGCCAACCGAACACCCGCGAACCGGGGAAGCGGTACGCGCTGACCATCCACGCCAGGCTGCTGCCGAGTGCGAGCGAGCAGGCGCTGACGCCGACCAACAAGATCGCGGTGTCGCGCAGCTGGCCGGGCAGTCGAGTGTCCCACTGCTGACGCCAGACCTCCTCGTTCGGGTCGAGCACGCTGACCGCGAGGAAGCCGATCGGGATGACGACGAGCGCGGCGAGGACGACCGCGCCGGTCGGCCACGCTCGGCGGCTCGCCCGGTCGGCGGTCGTCGTCTCGACCTGGTCGGTGCCGGCCACGTCGGTGATGGCCGCCACCGAACCGCTCAGATCACTCGTAGCCGGCTTCGTCGAGCAGACGGACGGCGTCGGCGTTCAGCGCGCCCCACTCCGAGGCGTTGGTGCTGTCGCGCACGAACGTCTCGCCGAACTCGGTGGCGATCAGCGATTCCGGTGCCACATCGGGGTTGACCGGGTACTCGTTGTTGCCGTCGACGAACAGGTTCTGGCCGTCGGTCGCCAGCCACTCGAGGAACTGCTGGGCCAGCTCGGAGTCGTCGGAGTTCTTGATGATGCCGGCACCGGAGATGTTGACGTGCACGCCGCGATCGTCCTGGTTGGCCCAGACGAGGCCCACCGGATAGTTCGGATCCTCTTCGAGCTCCCGAGCCAGGTAGTAGTGGTTCGAGATGGCGACGTCGCATCCGTCGTCGCGGATCGTGTTGAGGGCGATGACGTCGTTGGACATGATCCGGGCGTTGTCGGCCCAGCCGGTGACGAGATCGAGCGCCTCGTCGTAACCCAGGCTGCCGATGAGGCTGGCGACCAGCGACTGGGTGTAGGCGTTGGACGAGTTGCGCAGGCAGACCCGGCCCTCCCACTCGGGGGCGGCGAGCTCCTCGTAGGTCGTCGGGATCTCGTCGGCGCTGAGCCGCTCGGTGCTGTAGACGATGGTGCGGGCCCGGGCGCTCAGGGCGTACCAGTACCCGTCGGGATCGCGAAGCTCCTCGGGGACGGCGCCGTCGAGGATCGACGAGTCGATCTCGGCGAACAGGCCGGCCTCGGCGGCGGTGGCGAGGTTGCCGGCGTCGACGGTCATGTAGATGTCGGCCTCGGTGTCCTCGCCCTCGGCTTCGATCCGCTGACGGAGCTCGGCGTCGTTGCCTTCGAAGAACTCGATGTCGACGTTGAACTCCTCTGCGAACGCTTCGAACGCGGGTTCGAGGTCGTAGTGGCGTCCGGTGTAGACGACCAGGGTGCCTTCGGAGTCGTCACCGCAGGCCGAGAGAAGCAGAACTCCGGCCGAGGCGAACAACCCGAAGAGGATGGTGCGGTGGGAGAAGCGCATGGGCACAGAGGCTACCCGCCCCTGAATCCCTATGAACATGCGAGCGTCGGGGCGCCTAACAGCGAGGCTCTGGCCTGCGGCCGGGCGGCGTCGCTACGCTCCGCTGCGTGGCGGAACACGGGCGAGCAAGCGACGACGGTGGGCGTCGCCGACTGGCGATCGGTGTCGCGTCGATCGCCGTGGCTGCGCTGGTCGGCTCGGTCGCCGGCCTCGCCCGTGGCTCATCCGAAGACGGGCCTGCGGTCGTTGCGGGCGACGAGTTCGAGCAACCGAACGACGATGGTTCGGCCGCTGCATCGGTGGACCCGGCACGCGATTCGCAGCCGTCGTCGTTCGGGTCCCCCAGCCCCACCACGACGACCGTGCCCACAACGACCGCCTCGGTCACTGCATCTCCTTCGACCACGACCACGTCGACCTCAACGACGACGACCAGCCCAGCGACGACCTCAACGACGACGACCAGCCCGACCACGACCACAACGACGACGTCGACACCCCCGCCGGTGTGTGCTGGCAGCGTGAACGCCCACGACGCCTCGACCGAGCAGCTGCAGACCCTTCCGCGTCTGGCGGTACAGCCGACTGCTTGGGTCGATGATTGGTCGGCGTCGATCCGAGCGGGCGCACCGTTCGGTTCCTACGCCGACTTCGGCGCTCGAGTGTCGGAGTATGCCGCTGCCGTCATCGCCTTCGAGCCGGGTTTGTGCTTTCCGAACGGACTGGACCTCGCTGCGGCGCTCCCGACCGCGAATTGCTCGGGCGCGGCGTGGAACGTCGCCGAAACCGGCCTCACCGCAGGTGAGATCCACGATCTGAGCGGCGGTCGCATGAGCACGAACTCTGCGCAGGAGATCGTCGATCTTCGCAGTGCCGACGCACTCGAGACGGCGGGCGACGTGTACGCGAGCGCCAATGGGCCATGGAAGGTCTCACACCTCGTGCTCACCAACGCATGCATCGATCCGTCGGGCGGCCAACCGTGATCGCCGTTTGAGGGAACGGCACCAGGCTCAGTACGATCCGGCGGTGGCGGACGGAACGACGGCTGATGACAGTCTGGGTGCACGTCGGCGCGCCAGGCGCACCGTCGTGGGGTTGTTGGCGGCCTCCGCCGTCGCCGGGGCTGCGATCGGATTGACCACCCCGTCCGGTGGCGATTCGGATTCGCCGGTCGAGGTGTCGGGCGAAGCGACCGTGGCGCCCGCGGCTGGAGATGATTCGCTGGAGCCTCGGTCCCGTCCCGACTCGTTCGGGTCGCCCTCGTCCGGAACGGTCGAGACCCCGTCTTCGACGGTCGCCAGCGAGCCGGCCGCGTCGGTTGCGGGGCCGGAGGCCGACGACGATGCGACGACGGCGTCGGACCCCGCCGCCGGGGCCGAGGTCGGGTCGGACGGCGCCCCGGCCGCACCCGCAGCCGAGCCGGAGGCCACAGCGGAGCCCGAACCGGAGCCGGAGGCCGCAGCGGAGCCGGAGCCCGAACCCGAGCCGGAGCCCGAACCGGAGCCCGAGCCGGAGCCCGAGCCGGAGCCCGATCCGATCAGCGTTCACCAGCTGTGGTACCTCGCACGACCGGTGGAGGAGATCGATCCGTCCGCCGTCAGCGCGACGGCACGTGGCATCTGCTCACAGCAGCTGTACGACGACACCAACAATGCAAGCTGGGTTCAGTTGCGAAGCGACGTTCCCATCCTGACCGGCCAGTCGTTGACCTTCGGCGGGACCTGGACCTCGCCCTACCCGAGAAAGCTGCACGTGAAGGTCCAGTGGTATGCCGAAGGTGGGGTTCCCATCGGCAATGCCGATCACATCTTCGGGATGACCGACGGCGTGGCGCTCGACAACGAAGCCTTCTCGGCGTCCGCCGCCCAGGTCGGGCTGGCGCCCGCCGACACCGTCTCGGCCCGGATCAACATTTGGCACGGCGTTTCCGAAGGCGTCAACCAGCCGGGATCGGTGGTCTGCGTCGACGACTTCGCCGCCTACGTGTCCGGCTGATCGACGGACACGACCGCAATCGAGGACGAGCCGGTGTTCGGAATCCACACCTCGCCAGCGAGGGTGAGGGCGGGCCCCGGCCGTGCGCCGACATCGAGACGATCGATGATCTCGTAGGTCCGGGCGTCGATGCGGACCGCTTGGCCCTGATCCCAGACAGGCACGACAACCACTCCCGTGCTCACGGCGGGACGTTCCGGCACGCCGCCGACGTCGAGCTCGGCGGCCACCGTGCCGGTGGTGGCATTCACGATGGCGATTCGGTTCTGCTCGACGAGCGGAACCCACAGTTCTGTTCCGGTCACCGTCAGTGCACCTTGTGGCCCCCCGAGGTCGACCTCGTGCACGATCTCGAAGCTGTCGAGGTCGACCGATACCAGCGCGGTCCCGAGCGTGGGAATCCAGGCTCGGCCACCGATGCGTTCGGCGACGAACGGCGGACCGCCCACGTCGACCCTCACGATCTCATCTCGGCTCAACGTGTCGAGCACGCTGACGGACCCGTCGCCCCAGTTCGACACCCAGAGTTGTCCGCGGTTCTCCATCAGTGCCCACGGCGCCTGGCCAACGGGCACCCGCTCGACGATCGAACGGTTCTCCGGGTCGATCGCGACCACCGAGTTGTCCTCGAAGAGCGGAAACCACACGAGGCCGCCCGCTTCGAGGCCCGGCCACGGCCCCCCGCCGACGGCGATGGTGTCGGTCACGACCCCCGAGTCGATCACCGAGACGGTTCCGGATGCGCGGTTCGGAACCCAGATCTCGTCGCCGACGGGGGTCGGCGTGCCCGGTTGCTCCCCCACGTCGAACCGGCCGATGTCGTCCGTGCTCGGATCGACGACGAAGACCGAGGCGAACTCGGCGCTCGAGATCCAGGCGGCATCGCCCACGGTGGCGATCGAGGTGGGATCGTGATCCAGGTCGAGCGTTCGGACGGCGGAGGTGGTGACCCCATCGTCGACCTCGGGCGACGGGTCGGAGCCGAGGTTCGACGTCACCAGGTATGCCGCCAGCCCCACGGCGACCGCAGCGATGATCGTGACCGCGACCCGGAGCACGCTGGAGCGCTTCGTCGACGTCGCTTCGCTGTCGGCCATGGGCTGGGTGAGGTTCGGCTCGGTCTCGGCCGCGGCAGCGCGCTCGATCGAGGACACGACCGGTGTCGTCGCGTCGCCGATGGCGATCGAGTCGAGCGCAGCCCGGACGCTCGGGAGGTCGGGGCGCCGACCCGGCTCCTTCGCCATGGTCGCCGCCACCAGGTCGGCCAGCGCGCCCGAGAGGCCCGATTCCCTCAGATCCGGCGGAGGATCGCTCATCACCCGCCGGATCACGGCGAACACGCCCTCCCCGTCCCTGGAGCTGAACGGTGGTGCGCCGCGGGCGGCGGCGTGCATCGTGGCGCCGATGCCATAGACGTCCGACGCTGGCGTCGGACGCTGGCCGTCGAGCAGCTCGGGCGCACCGTAGGCCGGGGTCGCCGCCATGGAGGTGGTCGTTGCGGTCACATCCACGAATCGCGTGATGCCGAAGTCGGCGAGCTGGTACTCGTCGAAGTCGGTGATCAAGACATTGGCCGGTTTGAGATCACAGTGGACGATCCCCTCGGCGTGGGCCGCCTCCAGTCCCTCGCACATGGCCCGACCGAGCTTGACGACCTCCGCTTCCGAGAGTCCGTCGGGGCGCATTCGCCGAGCCACGGTCCCCTGCTCCAGGTAGGGCATGACGATGTAGGGCAGTCCGCCGGCGGTCGTGCCGGTCTGCAGCAGTGTCACGATGTTCGGGTGCTCACCCAGACGGCCGAGCGCCTTCACCTCCCGATCGAACTGCCGCCGATTGCCATCGTTCAGCGATGAACTCAGCACCTTCACCGCGACGGTCCGACCGACCGCGACGTCGGTGGCGGCGTAGACGATCGAGAATCCACCGCGGCCGACTTCCGTCGCGTCGGTCAATCCGGGAATGCCGAGGTCCACCCGCTCTCCTTGCCGCTCACGCCGAGGCGACGACGGCGGCGACCCTACACGCCACGTGTGATCCCGGCCGATCCCGAGGGGCGGCCCTCGGGTGACGCGTCAGACCCAGCGGCTGGTGCCGAAGCTGTAGCCCACCGAACGCACGGTCTGGATGAGACCGGCGTGTTCCTCGCCGAGCTTGGAGCGCAGGCGTCGCACGTGGACGTCGACGGTGCGAGCGCCGCCGTAGTAGTCGTAGCCCCAGACCCGGCTGAGCAGGGTTTCGCGGGTGAAGACCTTGCCCGGATGCGAGGCGAGGAACTTGAGCAGCTCGTACTCCATGTAGGTGAGATCGAGCGGCTTGCCGTCGATCACGGCCTGGTAGGTCTCGAGGTTCATTCCGAGTGGGCCGTACTCGATCACCTCGGCTCGGGCGACCTGGCCGCTGCGGCGGAAGAGGTGCTTGAGCCGGGCCTCGAGTTCGACCGGATGGAACGGGTTGAGACAGAAGTCGTCGAAGAGGTCCTCGCGGAAGTCGAGCGACGCGAGGTGACCGCCACCGATCAACAACAGCACCGACCCGACGTGGATGTCGCCGCTGCGGATCGACCGGCACAGGCGGAAGGCCTCTTCGGTCTCGTCGCCGGCGACGACGACGGCGCCCACCCAGCCGTCGGAAGGCTGTTCGGCCCGGGCGGTGTCGAGGTCGGGGACGCCCTTCCATGCCCAGCCACCGAGGTCGAGCACCTGGGCCAGCTCGGGTGGCGCGGTCGGGAAGACGAGGAGGGGATCCATCACCAGCTCCCCAGGTAGCGCTCGAGCTCGAACGCCGTCACCCTCGACTGGAACTCCGCCCACTCGGCCCGCTTGTTGCGCAGGAACCACTCGAAGACGTGCTCACCGAGCGTGTCTCGGGCGAGCTTGGACTCTTCCATCACGTCCAGCGCGTCGCTGAGCGAACGGGGGAGCGGTTCGACCCCGATCGCCAACCGTTCGCTGTCGGTCATCTCGAACAGGCCGGCCGTGGTCTCGGGTGGCAGCTCGTAGCCCTCGTCGATCCCGCGCATGCCGGCGGCGAGGATCAACGAGTAGGCGAGGTACGGGTTGGCCGTGCCGTCGAGCGCGCGGTACTCGATCCGTGCCGACTCGGGCTTGCCCTTCTTGCGGACCGGAACCCGGATGATCGCACCACGGTTGTGGCGAGCCCACGCGACGAACGGTGGCGCTTCGGAGGTCTCGGCGAGGCGCTTGTAGCTGTTGACGAGCTGGTTGGTGATCGCAGTGATCTCGCGAGCGTGCGTCAAGACACCGGCGGTGAACTGCTTGCCGATCGTCGAGAGGCCGATCTCGTCGTCGGGGTCGTGGAAGGCGTTGGTCTCGCCGTCGAACAGCGAGAAGTGGGTGTGCATGCCCGAGCCCTGCACGCCGTTGAGGGGCTTGGGCATGAACGTCGCGTGGACGCCGCGGTCCATGGCGATCTTCTTCACCACGAGACGCAGGGTCATGATGTTGTCGGCCATCCCGAGCGCCTCGGTGTAGCGCAGATCGATCTCGTGCTGGCTGGGGGAGTCCTCGTGGAACGAGTACTCGACGGGGATCCCCATCGCCTCGAGCATGTGGATCGTCGTCTTGCGCAGGTCGCTGGAGACGTCGGCGGTCGTCAGGTCGAAGTACGAGGCTCGGTCGATCGGCGCCGGAAGTCCGTCGGCCGGGTCACCGGACTCGAAGTAGAAGAACTCCGCTTCGGGGGCGGCGAAGAAGGTGTAGCCCTTGTCGCGGGCGGCGGTCAGGTTGCGCTGCAGGATCTGACGAGGGTCGCCCTCGAAGGCCGTCTCGTCGAGATTCTCGATGTTGCAGAACATCCGACCCGAGGGTTCGTCGGCCTTGGCCCACGGGAGCAGCTCGAACGTGGTGGCGTCGGGGCGGGCCAACACATCGGCCTCGTGGACCCGGCTGAAGCCGTCGATGGCGGTGCCGTCGAACTGCACGCCCTCCTCGAAGACCGTCTCGAGCTCGGCCGGCGAGATCGCGACCGACTTGAGCTGCCCGAGGACGTCGGTGAACCAGAGCCGGATGAGGCGGACGCCTCGCTCTTCGACGGTGCGGAGGACGTACTCCTGTTCTCGGCTCATCGGTGCTGCTCCTGACGATCTCCGGCGGTGCTCGCGCTGCCGGTCCGGCGGTTCAAGCGTGCCGGATTCTGGGCGGAACGCCGAGGTGAACCCGGCGCTGATTTCCCCAGGGTGCCGGGTTCCTGACAGCGCCGCCAGGCCGACATGAGCCCGTTCACACTCCGTTCACAATCGAGCAACAGGTCCGAAATTGGCGGGTGGAACGCTCTGCGCCGAGCTGCAACAATGCCGCTCGATTCGCCGTACCTTCCCGGTGTGGCGAGCACGCGTGCAACGGCGCACAGGGCGTGCACCCAGCACAGAACCGACGTGCGCACCGCACCGAGGCACCGTTCCAACACAAGGACAAGGAAGCGACATGGCCTACCGGGCTGAATACCTGTGGATCGACGGCTCCGAGCCGACCCGTGAGATCCGCTCCAAGACCAAGATCCTCGCCGACGGCGCTGAGCCCGGCA
>JBCCWI010000008.1:0-68053 GCA_039193795.1 Actinomycetota bacterium
CCGCCCCCCCCCTGGGATGGAGCCGGGCGCGGGGAGCCCCGACCGCGCGCGCGCCCCGGCCCCCCCCGACGGCGTCGCCGCGGTCGCCCGCGGCGACCACGAGGGCGCTGAGAACGCCGACCGCGATCAGCGCAGCGACGCGGGTGACCCCGAACACGAACGTCGCCACCAGCCGACCCCGCCAGGGTCGGACCTCGGCGAACAGCGAACGGATCGCGCCCGCCCACCCGAGCCCGTCGGCGGCGACGATCTCGTCGTCGGCCTCGTCGTTGGTGGTGGTCACCGGGCGGTCCGCGACCGGGACGGCATCGAGATCGAGCACATCGGTCTCGACGTCGGTGCGCTGTGTGACCTGTGCCGCCATGAGTGCGTGATAGCGGCCGCCGAGCGCCATCAGCGCATCGTGATCCCCGGATTCGGCCACCGTGCCCTCGTCGAGCACGACGATGCGGTCGGCGCCGATCACGCTCGACAGGCGGTGGGCGAAGATCAGGGTGGTGCGACCGACCATGAGACGGTCGAGCGCCTCCTGGATGACCGCCTCGTTCTCGGCGTCGACCGAGGACAACGCTTCGTCGAGCACGAGCACCGGTGCGTCCCGCAGCAGCGCCCGGGCGATGGCGATTCGTTGGCGTTGGCCACCGGACAGTCGGATCCCGCGCTCGCCGATGACGGTGTCGTAGCCGTTGGGCAGGTCGTGGATGAACCCGTCGGCGTTCGCGTCGACCGCCGCAGCTCGAACGGCGTCGAGGTCGGCGTCCGGCGCACCGAAGCGGATGTTGTCCAACACCGTCCCGTGGAAGAGGAAGGTGTCCTGGGTGACGACCGCGATCGCGCCGTAGTGGTCGTCGGCGTCGAGGGTGCGCAGGTCGTGGCCGCCGAGCGTCACCCGGCCGGCGGCGGGGTCGTAGGTGCGCAGCAGCAGCTTCACGAGCGTGCTCTTGCCCGACCCGCTCGGCCCGACCACCCCGACGCGTTCGCCGGGCTCGACGGTCAGGCTCAGCCGGCGCAGCGTCGGGTCGGTGCCGGTCGGGTAGGTGAAGACGACATCGTCGAAGGAGAGACGCGGCTCGAGGTCACCGGTGATCGCGACCGGATCGGCCGGTCGCTCGAGCAGCGGTTCGTCGTCGAGCACCTTGAAGATGCCCTGGGCGGCGGACAGGCCGACCATGCCGTTGTGGAGCAGTGCTCGGAGCTCTCGTTGGGGGCGGAACACCTCGATGCCCGCCATCAAGACGATGAGGAGCACGCCGAGCTCCATGTCGCCCGCCTGCACCCGATAGGCGCCGAGACCGAGGGCGGTGGCGGACCCGAGCGCCAGGCCGGTGTCGGTGATGCCGCGGGTCAAGGAGTTGGTCGCCAGCACCCACATGGTCGCCTCGAACACCTCGTGGGCCCGGTCGGCCAGTGCCCGTCCGCGGGCGTCGCTCTGGCCGAACGCCTTCAGCGTGGCGAGCCCCTGCAACGAGTCGAGGAAGTCGGCGGCGAAGCGCGAGTACTTCTCCTGACGATCGAGACTCTTGGCCGCGTCGAGGTTGTGCCAGAGCGCCGGCGCCAGCAGGGTCACGAGCGCGAAGACCAGCAGGACCGACGCGACCGGCAGGTCGAGCGGCGCGAGGAGACCGAAGATCACCAGCGGCGTGATCGCGGCGACGATCAACTGCGGCAGATATCGCCCGAACCACACCTCGAGCTGCTCGACCCCCTCGACCAGCGACAAGATGACATCGCCGGTGCGGGCGTCGCCGACATGGCTCGGCCCCAGGCGCAGCACCTGGTCGTGGAGGTCGGCTCGGAGGCGGAGTTGGAGCCGAGCGGCGGTGCGATGGGCGATCATCGTGCGCCAGTGCTCCAGCACACCGCGCAGCACCATCACCGCGGCCACCGCGGCGAACGGCCATCCGAGCTCGCCCAACGAATCCCCGTCGAAGACCCGGGACAGCAGCCAGCCGAGCAGGCCCAGCCGGACGATGCCCACCACGGACGCCAGGACGCCGATGGCGACGGCCTGGGCGATCGCGCCGCGTGCCCCTCGGGTCAGTGCCCGCAGTCGTGCGTCGAAGAACATCTCCGGAACGTAGCGCGGCCCTCTGACATCCTTCCCGGCGATGACCGCGGCTCGGCCGGCGTGGCCGAGCGACGCTCAATAGAGGTTGTCGCGGTAGTCCTTGGCGATGCCTCGGTCGAGCATCTTCTCGCGCACCACACGACGGGCGATCTTCGCGCCGATACCGGGGTCGTCGTTGCGTTTGACGTGATCGGTCCAGACCTGGGTGGGCCGGGGCAGGTCGGCCGGATCGATGTGCCGCGATCGATCCCACAGGCCGGCGTCGGTGATGCCTCGTTCGGTTCGCGCCTCGACCCGATCGACGCTCAGCACGATCGCCGCATGCGGGACCTTGCCTCCGACCGCCAAGCGCTCGCGCACGCCATCGTCGGAGGTGACACCGGCCCGCCCCCGCAGCTCGATCACCTGATCGTGGCCGGGGATGACGGCCAGCAGGCCGATGGCGTCGTGGGTCACCAGGTTGTGCATCGTGTCGGTCCGCCGGTTTCCCGGTCGATCGGCGATCGCGACGGTGTGGTCGTCGATGACCTGGGCGACCATTCCCGGCGGGTCGCCCTTGGGGCTGACGTCGGCGAACCCATCGGCGTCGACCGACGAGAGCACGACGAGCGGGCACGCCTCGAAGAACGCACGGGTCGCCGGATCGTCGAGGCCGATCGGCCCGTCGGGCACGGTGTCGGGGAGGTCCGGCGCCGGTTCGGCCCACAGCTTGGAGCGGATCAACGCCTTCGCGCAGTGCAGGAACGTCTCCTCGACCTCGAGCTCTGCGTTCTGCCCGGTGCGGAGCCGTCCGTTCACGCGGAGGGTCTCGCGGTATCCGGGCACGAATGCCAGGACACCGATCGGCGCACCGTCGGCATCGGCGAGGTCGTCGTGGGCGGGAAGCACGAGTCGGGTCGGCCCGGTCGCTGCGAACACGCCGGGCCCTCCTCCGACGCCGAACGTGCGAAGGGAGCCGGCGTCGTCGGCCACGCCGACGACACCGAACGGTGATGCGGCGAGCAGGGTGAGACAGTGCTCGTCGAGGAACGAGATCGACTTGAGGTGCGAACCCGAGGGCCGCGTACCGACGCAGGACTCGAGCGCCTCGGTGGTGTCCAGCAACTCCATCGGAATCCTCTCGTCGGGTGCCGCCGGCCGGCGGCGGTCGCAGCCTACGAAGTCGCTTCCATCAGTCGCCAGGCGCTGACGAGCAGGTGCCAGCGCGTCGTGACGTCGACCGGGCCGGTGCCGATGGTCGTGGCCAGGTCCGCCACGGGGCGACCCAGCCCGTGGGCCAGGAGGTACGGCCCGCCCATCTGGATCTCGAACTGGGAGTCGAGCAGCCAGCCGCCGTAGTCGGCGAACTCCTCGGCGCCGATCAACCGGTCGGTTCGGGACGTGCTGGTCGTCGCCATGGGTCGGTCTCCTCAGTACTGGACGGGGGTCGTGAAGCGCGGGTCCTGATGGGCCGCCCAGTACGCGTCGCGCAAGGTGGTCGTGATCGGGCCCGGTCCGCCATCGCCGAGCCGGCGCCCGTCGATGGTCGTGATCGGCATCACGCCGCCGGCCGTACTGGTGGCGAAGGCCTCGGCGGCTCCGGCGGCGGTCGCCGCCGGGATCGGCGCCAACCTCGTGGCGATGCCGGCCTCCTCTGCGAGTTCGAGCACCGTGCGGCGGGTGATGCCCTCGAGCACGCCCGAGTCGGGCGTGCACAGCACGTCGTCGACCAGGAAGAAGACGTTGAATCCGGGGCCCTCGGTGATGTTGCCGTCGAGGTCGGGTAGGGCCGCCATGGTGCCGCCGCGATCGCGGGCCTCGAACGCGCCCCGGGTCAGATCCCCCCAGTGGAAGTTCTTCACGGTGGGGTCGACCGACGCGTCGGGGATGCGCACGGTGTTGCGGGCGATCACCAGGTGGGATCCGGTCGCCTGGTCGTCGGGCTCGACGATCCAGATGTAGGGGATCGCGTAGGCGTGGAACTGGTTCTGGAAGGTCCACGGGTCGCGGCCGCCACGTCGGGGCCAGCCCCGCGTCGCGATCATGTCGACATAGGCCTCACGAAGGCCCGAGCGGCGCACGCACTCGTGCAGGATCTCGGCGATCTCGGTCCGGCTGCGACCGATGTCGAGCTCCAGCCGGGCCATGCTGCGCTCGAATCGATCGAGGTGCTCGTCGAGGCGGAAGAACCGTCCCTCCCAGACCGCGACGACGTCGTAGGTGACGTCGGAGCGGCTGAAGCCGGCGTCGAGGATCGAGACCTTCGCCTCGCGGATGGGTACGTACTCGCCCGCGCTCCAGGCGCAGCCGTTGGCGAACGGGTTGATGTCGGTACCGGTCATCGCTGATCCTCCCTCCGGGCCGTCGCGGAAGTTATCAACCATCACCCGCCGGTGTCCCGGCCTCGGTTCAGGGGGCCGGCCGGGCCATCGGCGACTACGGTCGACGGGCGTTGCGAAGCGGGGGAACCATGGCGATCACGACCGAAGACGACCCGACACCGTTGGTGTTGGTGTTCGCCAACCTGCTGCGGCGCAGCGCCGCCGCCGACCCCGGCCGAATGGCGAAGCTGAAGGGAGTGGCCGCAGTGCGGTCGCTCACCGATCCGCAGGCCGTCACCCTCCGCTTCGCCGATGGCGACGTCCATGTCGAGCACGGCATCGCCGCCGACGCCGGTGTGACGGTCGGGCTCGACTTCGATCGCGACGGCTTGCCCGACGCTCCTGCGCCGCAGGTGACCGGTGCGATGCGACACCCGCGGTTGGCGCTCGGTCTGGCCAAGGTCCTCGACCCGCCGATGCCGGATCTGCACACGGCGGCTGAGGCGTTCTGGCGAACGGCGCACGCCATGCACGGCATGCCGTCGGGTCTGCGCCTCCACGCCTCCGACACCAGGGCGACGGCCGAGCTCGGCGACGACGTCGGCGAGGTCTACGAGGTGATGGGCCCCGAAGACCGGCTCGTCCGCATCCTCACCGGACAGACGCCGGCGCTGGTGGAGGTCATGGAAGGACGCTGCCAGGTCCGGGGCTCGTGGGCGGTGGCCACCGCCGTGACCCGGGCGACCGTGCTCGTCGGCATCGACGACGGCCGTTCGTCAGACGGAGCCGATCGTGGGTGACGAACTCGCACGCGCCATCGCCGACCATGGCGTCCGGACCGTTCGCCTGATGGCGAACATGCCGGACGGTCGCCTGGTCGGCAAGTACATCGCAGCGACGCACCTGGCCGAGATGCTCCCGTCGTTGCCCAACGTCGCCGACGTCACGTTCGGGCTCGACGTCGACAACGAGCCCAACGTGATGACCCCGTCGACCTGGCGCGGCAACCTCGCCGAGCTGTACCTCCAGCCCGACGTCTCCACCCTGGTCGTCGACCCGAGGCTTCCCGATCTCGCCTCGGTCCTGTGCTGCTTCGTGCTCGCCGACGGCACCGCCATCCCCGAGTGCCCGCGTGGCATGGTGATCCGACTGCTCGACGAACTCACCGACCGCGGCTTCGCGATGCGCGCCGGGTTCGAGGTCGAGTTCAACGCGTTCGAGGAGAGCATCGCCGTCGCCCGCCGCCGCGGGTACCGCGGCCTCACGCCGCTCGGCGGACACCCCAACTCCGCCTACTCGGTCACGAAGAGCCTGCCGGCGGTGCGGTTCATGGATGCCGTCACCCGACGGCTCGACGACCTCGGCATCCACTGGGAGTCCTGGCTCGACGAGGGCGGCGCCGGCCAGTTCGAACTCAACCTCGAACCCGACGACGCCCTGCGCACCGCCGACAACATCACCCGAACCCGACTCGCCCTGCGCGAGGTCGCAGAGGAGCAGGGCCACTGTGTGACCTTCATGGCCAAGTGGCACCCCGACCAGTGGGGCGGCGGACTCCACCTCAACCACTCGCTCTGGCGAGACACCGAGTCGGCCTTCTTCGATCCGACCGCCCCGGACAACCGATCCGACACGTACCGCAACTGGATCGGCGGGTTGGTCGCCACGATGCGGGGCGCGACGGCCCTCGCCCAGCCGAACATCAACTCCTACCGACGGTTCGTCGAACTCGCCGGCTCGCCGACGACGGTCACCTGGAGCGGCGACAACAAGACGACGTCGATGCGGGCCATGGCCCAGAGCGCCGGGTCGGCCCGAGCCGAGCTCCGGACCCCCGGCTCCGACGCCAACCACTACCTCGTCATGGCCGCCGCCCTGGCCGGCGGCATCAGCGGCCTCGACGAACGCCTCGAACCGCCGCCACCGTTCGAGGGCAGTGCCTGGGGCCTCCCGCCCGAGGACGGACTCCAACTGCCGAACTCGATACGGCGTGCCAGCGCCGCGCTCGACACCGACGACCGGCTCCGGGCCCGATTCGGCGACGCCTTCGTCGACTACTGGATCGGGATGCTCGAGTGGGAGTGGCTGTCGTTCCACACCACCGGCGGCGATCCCGACCTCGAGCTCACGGAGTGGGAGCTCAACCGGTACTTTGAACGCGTCTGACGGAGCTCGGGAGCAGCGATGACGAAGCCCCTGATCGGTGTGTGCGGCGAGTTCGCCGAGGTGGACGTCTACGACGTCCGCACCTCGGTCCACTTCTCGATGCCCGCGTACGCGCGCTCGGTCGAGCGGGCCGGCGGCATCCCCGTGATCCTGCCGATCACCGACGACGAGCGGGTGATCGACGCGCTCATCAACCGGCTCGACGGCGTGCTGGTCACCGGCGGCGTCGACATCGACCCGGCCGCCTACGGGCAGGAGCCGGTGCCCGAGCTCGACGAGACGCAACCACATCGAGATCGCTTCGAGTTCGAGCTGATCCGCCGTCTCGTCGAGCGCAACGTCCCCACGCTCGGCGTGTGTCGTGGCATCCAGTCGCTCACCGTCGCGATGGGCGGTGAGCTGATTCAGCACGTCGACGGCCAGATGGTCGTCGACCGGTTCAGCGGCACGGCCCACACGGTCGAGATCGAGGCCGACAGTCGACTCGCAGCGATCGTCGGCACGACCGACCTCGAGGTCAACTCACTGCACCATCAGGTGATCGCCGCCGCCCCCGACGGCAGCCGAGCCGTCGCCCACAACCCCGACGGCCACATCGAGGCGATCGAGTTCGCCGAGGCCGATCAGGTGCTCGGCGTGCAGTGGCACCCGGAGATGATCCGACACCGACCCCAACACCTCGCCCTCTTCGAGCACCTGGTGCGCAACGCCAGCGCCTGACCTCAGGTCGGGGGCTTGGGTGGCGGCGGCTGAGGATTCGGAGGCGGCGGCGAGGCAGACGGCCCGGGCGGCGGTGGTGTCGCGAGGTTCGATGGCTTGGGCGGTGGTGGTGTCGCGGGGTTCGATGGTTTGGGCGGTGGTGGTGTCGCAGGGTTGGATGGCTTGGGCGGTGGGGGTGTCTCAGGCGCCGAGGGGTCGGGCGGTCCTGTTTCGGGAGCGTCGGGTTCCGGTGGCGGTGGTGGGTCGGCCGGCCCGCCCTCCACGACCTCCGACTCCTCGACGACGTCGCTGGTGGTGGCCGATTCGATCGTCGGGACCTGCTCGACCGCCACGGCGTAGTCGCTGATCGCAGGCAACAGGTCGACCATCGGTCCGACCGCAAAGCTGCTCGTGGTCCTTTTGTGGAGGGTGACGTCGCCTGCGGAGAGCTTGATCGTGGCACGTGCTGATCCGAGTGCAGCCGATGCCACCCGCCCTGCTCTGAACTCGAGCGCAGCTGCATCGAGGTCGAGACCGATCTTGAGGGTGAAGCGGGCGACGACGATCCCGAAGCTGTCACCCGTCGCGGCGGTCGATGCTTCGATGATCGGCTCCATGTCGATCGACACCGAGTGGCCAGCGAGGCGGACGTGTTGCGGCGTAATCGGCATGGCGAGTGACTTCTCACGGGCCTCTTCGACTTCGCGGAGCTTGTCCCAGGCGAAGATCAAGAGGTTCCCGATGGGCTCTTGGAGCAGGTCGCCGAGGTGTTCGACGACGGCGATGTCGTCGACGTCGGGAAGGCCCTCCTCGAGGACGACCGCAGAGCGAACCACACCATCGAGGATTCGATGTAGTTCGACCTTCCCGTCGTCGTCTTCGGTACCCGTGAGGAGCGCGGCGATCGTGCCGATCATGGTGGGTCTCCTTCGTCCTCTGGACGTACTTCCTCGGTCTCGGTGATCGTGACGTGCGATCGCTCCGCATCGAACGACGCCTTCACGATCAGCTCCGGGCGGCCGGATTCGTCGATCGCCGAGTCAATGCGTTCGAACCGCGGTCGCAGCCTCGTCGCCGCCGGCAGGGGCGGCTGCGGGTCAGCGGTCGGTCGCCGACTGAGATGCCAGACCCCCGCTCCGAGCACAGCAACGCCACCCAAGATCGCCGTGACGACGATGACGATGCGCCACGGGTCCGGGTCGGGCGGGGGCGGATCCGGATCGCCTTGCCGCGCAGCCGGCTCGCTTTGTCGCCCAGCTGGCTCGACGCGAACGTCCACGGACGTCATCGCCGACCGGTCGTCGAGATAGACCACGACGACCGAGAGGCGAAAGTCCCCCGGGATCTGGCCGACGACCGTGACGGATCGTTGATCATCCAGACTGGCGGTCAGGTCAGACTCCTGATCCGTGAGAGTCCAGTCCACTCGCCTGATCTCGCTCTCCGCAGAGCTTCGTAGTTCGAACTCCCTCCGATCGCCGACGACCAGCGTTGTCGCTCCCTCGATCCAGATGGTCGGAACCACCGTGGTCGTGGTCGTGGTCGTGGTCGTGGTCGGTGCGTCGGTGGTGGTCGGCGGGGGTGCCACGACGACCAGCGTGTGGCTTGGGACGCTCGGCTGCGCTCCGTCGGCGAAGGTGACATCGAGCGAGGCGCGATAGGTGCCGACGTCGAGGGTCGGGACGTCGAGCGTCGGCTCATTGTCGACGACCTCGACGAGGCGGTCATCGACTGTAAGTGTCCAGCGGTACGTGGCGTCGTCGTCTCCGGCGGTCGCTGCGAGCTCGACATCTTGTCCCTGCTGAGCCTGGGTGGGACCTACGATGGCGACATCGGGCAGCGGTACCACCGTCACGATCTCCGACGCGAACGGCATCGGGATGCTGCGCTGGAAGCCATAGCAAACCGTCACCTCGACGTTCCCGAGACGTTGATCATCCTTGATATCGATCTCGAATTCGTAGTCGTCGCCGATCTCGGAGATCGGGCGCATCGACGCTCCGGTGCACTCTCCACTGTCGAAGCTGACGCCAAGGCGAACACTGTCGCTGGGGATGCCTGCTTCCGCGAACGGCAGAACCCCTGACAGGTTGAACGAGCCGCCGATGCGGACGACGGACGGTGCGGCAACGGCCGCCCGTGGCGTGACCTCGAGCTCGGCGGGAGATCCACACGAGTCGATGCGAGCGGAATGGGTTCCCACGACCAGTGGGATGTCCTGGTCCCCGTTCTGCACCTGCTGCCCGTTCTCGCCTTGGACTGGGTTCGAGAACTGGACCAGGACCCCATCGGGCTCGGTGGGTACGCCCGCGAAGCGAAGCGTGAGAGGCTCGAGAACCTGGGCTGTCGACACCCGTTCGCCATCGCGTTCCCACCACACTTCGCACGCGGCCGACGAGTCTGTTTGCGCGGTTGCCGGGATTGAGGTGACGACGAAGAGGCCCGCACACACGAGCAGGCTCGTCGTAGCCCGCCGCCGATGCCGCCGGGTGAGTTCCGCCGAACCCATGCACCGCACGCTAGTCAACGGCGTTCAGGCTCGCTGGTCCTCGCTGGGGGAGTCATCCCCATGGTCGCCGGGGCCTGGCCGTGTGACGTTGTGAGAGCGGGCGGCACGGCGCCGCCGGCTTCGGGAGGGTCAGACATGGGATGGATGGTTGGAATCGGATGGTTGCTCGTGATTGCAGCCTGGCTCGCCGTGTACACGCCGAGCTGGCGGCGGCTGGCCGGGAGTGGCGTCGCTACTGCCATCGTCATGACCTCGCTGGTTGCGGCACCGCACCCGGCACTGGCGATCCACGCAGGTGACGATGCCGACATCAGCGAGTACCCCTGGATGGTGAGCCTCCACCTGAAGCAGGATGATGGGGATTTCGCACACGAGTGCGGTGGGACCCTCGTCGATGAGCAGTGGGTGCTGACCGCAGCGCATTGCGTGTTCGAGGCCGACGTCGAGGCCGACGCCTTCGTCGGTCCCTTTCCGGCTGCCGACCTCCAGGTCATCGTCGGTCAAGAAATCGCCTCGCCCGAAGCGGACCTGCGCACCGTCGCCGAGATCGTGCTCCCGCGAGATGAGCGCGGCCTTCCTCTCTTCCAGCAAACGTGGTGGGCGAACGACATCGCGCTCCTCCGACTGGACGCCCCCGTGACCGGCATCGAACCGATGCTGTTGGTGTACAGCGAGATGTCATCCGGGACGAGCGTGCGCTCGATCGGGTGGGGCATGACCAACCACACGTGGAATGCCAGAGAGGAGAACGTCAGGCGGCCCGACCAGCTCCAGCAGATCGAGCTCACCGTTCGGGACGACTCCGAATGTTCGTACGACTCTGAAGCGGCCGAAGCCGATCAGATCTGCACCAAGGCAGCGGATGGTTGGAACATCATCACCGTGGGTGGCCCACGACGTGGTGATTCCGGAGGACCGCTGTTGCACGAGGTCTCCGCCGGGACCTACCTGCAGCTCGGGATCGCCTCCCACCACACGAACATCGAGCATGGCGACGCCAACTACCTCGGATGGACGAGCGTCGCAGCCCATCGGGACTGGATCGCCTCGACCATCGACGGCATCGACGCGACGGGAACCTCCGTGTCCACGGCGCTGATCATCGACTCGTCCGGGTCGATGGACTGGAACGATCCGGACGACCTTCGGCTGGCTGCGGCGCGCACCTACCTGATCTCGACGCTGCAGACGGACGAAGTCGGAATCGTCGACTTCGACTCGGCTGCGATCGTCCGCAGCTTCGCGACCCGAGTCGACGGAAGTCGTGCGGAACTCGAGCGAGCGATCGGGGGAATCAACAGTAGTGGCGGCACAGACCTTGGTGATGGCCTCGACGCTGGTTGCGACGTCCTCCACGCAGCGAGTGGCGACCGTCGCGCCGCGATCTTCTTCACCGACGGGGATGGCAGCTATGACGGCGAAGCCCAGTGCTTCCGAGACAACGGCTGGCCCGTGTTCACCATCGGCCTGGGAGACGACGTGAAGGACGAGGTCTTGCGTGGCATCGCAAACGAAACCGGCGGGTCGTACCGACCTCTGCCTGACACGGAAGAGTTGATCTGTTCGTTCCAGCAGATTCGCGCGCAGATCGCTGAGCAGGCGGCAGGGGCATGCGATCAGACCGGCACGATCCGTCAGGGCGAAACGGTGGCGGCTCGGGTGTCCGTGAGCGAGGGAGCAGCACAGGCGACCTTCACGAACACCTGGCCCGGAAGCGACATCGAGATGACGCTCATCAGCCCGAGCGGCGAACGCTTCGATCGCCGCACGGCGGACGATCGTGTGCTGATCGAGGTCGGATCGACGTTCGAGACGATCACGGTCATCGGTCCCGACGCCGGCGAGTGGGGCATCGAGTTCCTTGGTACCGACATCCCAGCGGCGAGTGAGCCGTTCAGTTTCTCGACGGTCGAGTTGTTCGACGTGGTCGACGTCCCCGACAGTGACGGCGACGGCATCATCGACCCCGACGACAATTGCTTCTGGGTGCCGAACCAGGACCAGGCGAATGAGGACGGGGACGACTTCGGCGATGCGTGCGACGTCGACGCCTACGTGAATGCGTTCAACTGCCCCGACCAGAACCGGCCGCATCCGTTCGTCGACCTCGAACCCAGTTCGTTTGCCTGGGACGACGTCAGCTGCATCTATGCCCTCTCGGTAACGACCGGAACCTCGGCCACGACCTATTCGCCCAGAGATCTCGTCACCCGGGAGCAGATGGCGTCGTTCCTCGCCCGGCTCTACGAGTCGATCGTCGGTGAGCCGGCGCCTGTGGTCCCGATCCCCTTCGACGATCTCGGCCGCGCAGCAGAGTACGCCCGCGAGGACATCGCCCGGATCTACGGCCTCGGGGTCACCACCGGAACTTCGAGCACCACCTACTCCCCGAAGGACATCGTGACCCGGGAGCAGATGGCGTCGTTCCTCGCTCGGTTGCTCAGCGTTGCCATGGTCGACGAGATCGAAGTGGCACCGACGCCCTTCGCTGATCTGGGAGACGCCGCGGACTTCGCCCGAGACGACATCGGTCGGATCTTCGGCGCCGGAATCACGACAGGCGTATCGGACACCCGATTCGACCCCAAGGGGCCAGTCGACCGGGAGCAGATGGCATCGTTCCTCGCCCGGCTCTACCGGATCACGGACACCGTGTGACGCAACACACGGCCGATCACCCGCAGGGGTGTCAGAACCCCGGGTGATCGGCCGTCTCACCGGTATGCAGCATCCCCCTCAGCCGTCCGGACGTCCCTGGTGGATCACGGTCGCCGTTTCGTTCGTGCTCGTGGTCGGTGGGTGCGCCGACGACCAGGACGAGGTGGTGGCTTCCGGCGACTCTTCGGCCCCGGGCGCGTCGATCGGCCTCGAATCGGACGGCGCCGCCACGAGCACGTCCACATCCACGACCTCGACGACCTCGACGAGCACGTCGACCACCTCGACGACCGCAGCGGCGCCCGAACAGGGCCAGGTCACGTGCGACAACGGCACTGTCGTGACCTACACCCTCCCGGCCGACGGCTCGACACCCACCATCGACGACCTGTGCAGCGACGTCGACGACGGCGAACCCGACCCGTTGCTCGATTTCTGTCGCGACTGGTGGCCCGAGACCGACATCGTCCCGTGCCTCGACGCCGGGTCGGAGCTCTTCGCCGCATGCATGGCCCAGGCCGACACCGAGGCCGACGACACCCTGGCGATGGGGTTCGTCGCCGACTGCCTCGTCGCCGGGGAAGAGCTGACGATCGACGATGGGTCGTCGGGGATGTGCGGCGCCGACCACGTACCGGTCGTGACCGATCAGGGCACCACGTGTGTGCCCGTCACCGGGGATGGCTGAGCCACCTCATCCGTCGCCGTCGGGTGGCCGCCAGCCGTCCCCGTCCGCCGCATCCGGATGGCGGAGGAAGTGCAGGGCCACCGGTCGGCCGTCGATCTCGGTGACGGGGAGATCAAGGTCGTAGAGGGTTCGGATGCCGTCGGCGGTGATCACCTCGTGGGGAGTGCCATCGAGGGTGACCCGACCGTCGCGCATAGCGACGATGCGATCGGCGTGATGGGCGGCGATGTTGACGTCGTGCAGCACGATCACGACCGTCTTCTCGAAGTCGTCGGCCAGCCGTCGGATCTGGCGGGTCGTGCGGTCGGCCTGTTGCATGTCGAGGTTGTTGAGCGGCTCGTCGAGGAGGACATAGTCGGTCGACTGCGCCAGCACGGAGGCGATGAAGGCCCGCTGGCGTTCGCCGCCCGAGAGCTCGTCGAGGCGATGGTGCTGCAGATCGCCCAGATCGAAGGCGTCGAGCGATGCGTCGACCACCTCCCGGTCGGTGAGCGTGAGCCTGCCGCCGCTGTGGGGAAAGCGCCCGAACTCGACGAGCTCGCGCACCGACAACCGGACCGCCACCCGGTTGTCCTGGCGCAGGACGCTGACCGTACGGGCGACCTCGGCCGAGTCGGTGGTGGTGACGTCGAGTCCTGCGATCGAGATCGTGCCGCGGTCGGCGGCGAGCAGCCGAGCGGCGATCGAGAGCAGGGTCGACTTGCCGGCGCCGTTGGGGCCGATGAGTGCGGTGACCCCGCCCGGTTCGATGGTGAGCTCGGGCACGTCGAGCACGATCCGCTCGCCGTAGCGCTTCATCACGTCGCGTACCTCGATGCTCACTTGACCTCCCGCAGAACGAGGACGATGAAGACGATGCCGCCCACGAAGCCGACGATCACGCTCGGTCGGGTGGCGAAGTCGAAGAGTTCTTCCAGTGCGAACTGGGCGATGAGCAGCAGGGTCGCCGCCGAGAGCGCGGAGATCGGCACGGTGATGTGGTGCCGGAACGACCGGGTCATCTCGTAGGTGGCGTTGGACGCCAGCAGGCCGAGGAACGTGACCGGCCCGACGAGCGCGGTCGGCACCGCGACCAGGACGGCGATGAGCACGATCAGTCGTCGGTTGACGCGGTCGTAGTCGGCCCCGAGTGCGATCGCGGTCGGACGCCCGAGCGCGACCAGGTCGAGGACGCGCCGCATCCGAAAGACGATCGCGAGGATCGCCAGGATGACGATCGCCGACAGCAGCAGGAGTTCCTCGTTGACGAGGGTGAACGAGGCGAAGAGCAGATCCTCGAGAATCAGGAACTCGTTGGGATCGAGCAGTCGGGCGACGAAGGCGGTGAGGCTCGAGAACATCCCGCCGAGCACGATGCCGCCGAGAACCATCAGTGGCAGGTCGGTCAGCGTGCGACGCAGGAACACCGCATTGAGGATCAGTACGAACGCGATCATCACGATCACGGCGAAGCCGAAACGGATCCGCTCGTCGAACCGCACGACCGTGAGCGCGCCGAACATGGCGACCGAGATGCTCTGGATCATGATGTAGAGCGAGTCGAGCCCGATGAGCGCCGGGGTGAGGATGCGGTTGCCGGTGACGGTGTGGAACAGCACGGCTGCGGTCGCCAGCGCGGTCGAGACCAGCGTGATCGCCAGCACCTTCTTGAACCGCAGCTCGAGCGCGAACGACAGCGAGCCCTGGATGTCGTACGTCATGAAGACGGCGACGGCGGCAACGTAGGCGAAGGCCACGATGCCCGCCACGACCCACACCCGGCGGTTCGTCGGCTCGGGTGAGGTCGCCTCGACGAAGGCGTCGGGTTCGAGCGCGGTCATGACGTGCGGCTCCGCACGAGGATCCAGAGGAAGACCAGGCCGCCGGCGACACCGACGATCGTGCCGACCGGCACCTCCCCGGGTGGGCGGATGGTGCGGGCGGTGATGTCGGCGGCCAACAGTCCTCCCGCGCCGATGGTCGCGACGAAGGGCAGCAGCCGCTTCTGATTGTCGCCGACCACGAGCGAGGCCAGGTTGGGCACGATCAGTCCCCAGAAGGGGACGGCGCCGACCACGACAACGGTGATGCCCGCGACGATGCTGACCAGAGCCATGCCGCCGACAACGGTTCGGTCGTAGTTCAGCCCGACGTTGACCGAGAAGTCCCGTCCCACGCCGGCCAGCGTGAAGCGGTCGGCGACGACGTAGGCGAGCACCGTGATCGCGCCGACGATGTAGAGGAGTTCGTAGCGGCCGCTGATCGTGCCGGAGAAGTCACCGATGACCCAGGCGTAGAGCGACTGCAACAGGCCGTAGCGGAGGGCGAGGAACCACGCGACCGCCTGGACCACGGCGCCGAGCATGATGCCGATGAGCGGGACGACGATGATGTCGCGACTCTGCAGCCGCCGGATCAAGCTCACGAAGAGCAGGGTGCCGGCGAGGGCGAAGCCGGTGGCGAACACCATCTTGAGTCCGACCGACGCAGCGGGGGAAACCACCGAGATGACGGTCACGCCGAGGATGGCGGACTCGGTCGTGCCGGCGGTCGACGGAGAGACGAACCGGTTCTGGGTGAGCGCCTGCATGATGGCGCCGGCCACGGCGATCGACGAGCCGGCGAGCACGATCGCGATGGTGCGGGGGAAGCGGCTCTCCCAGAAGATGAGCCTTGCCGCGCCCTCGTCGTCGAGTACGTCGAACAAGGACGCCGAACTGGCCCCGACGAAGATCGAGACGAAGAACAGCAACACGGTCAACGCCGCAGCAGGCCCGAGGTACCGGGACCCACTGCGGCGTTCGACCGAGGTGACGGCGGACATGAACGGAGGCTGCGAAGACGCCGTCGAGCGATTTCGGCGTCAGCCGCCGACGGCCGCTTCGAGCTCTTCGGCAACGCCGACGACACCGGCGACACCGTTGAACACGATGTACCAGTTCCACGAATCGACGTAGAAGATGTTGCCGTTCTCGGCGGCCGGCGTGGAGTTCACCAGTGCGTTGTCGAGGATCGCCGCTGCGGCCTGACCGTCCTGGCCGGTCGCGGCGGCACGGTCGACCACGAACATGATGTCGGGCGCCGTTTCGGCGAGGTACTCGTAGGAGACGGGCTCACCGTGGGTCTCGTCCTGGGCGAGACGGTCGTCCGCCGAGCCGAAACCGTAGATGTCGTAGATCTGGCCGAAGCGGAACGCTCCCGGACCGAAGGCGCCGACCTCGGAGCCGGTGGTCACCAGCACGAGGGCGTTGCCGAAGTCGGGGGCGGCGGCGTTGACGTTGGCGATGGTCTCGCGCAGATCGTTCATCATGTCGTCGACCGCGTCCTGCACACAGAAGATCTCGCCGATGTGGCGGTGGGTGCGCTCGAACTCGTCGATGAAGTTGACCGGCGCTTCCTCGCCGGGCGCCGGCAACCAGTCGTCGAACGAGGTGAGGTCGACCACCGGAGCGAGTCCGAGATCCACGAAGTCGGGGTAGAACGCGCTCGAACGCGATGCGAGCACGATCAGGTCGGGCTCGAGGGCGTTGAGGGCCTCGAGATCGGGCTCGAAGACCGAGCCGAGCGAGGTCATCGCGTCGACCACGGCTTGCACGTCGTCGGGCACGGCGCCGAGGGTGGCGATGCCGTCGTCCGCGCCGAGCGGGACGCCGAGCGCATCGAGCGACGACAGCATGCCCATGTCATAGACCGCGATCGTCTCGGGGTTGCGGGGCACCTCGACCTCGCCCGAGTAGGACTCGAACGTGTAGGTGCCGGCGCACTCGCCTTCCTCGGCCATCTCGGATGCGGACGCCGATTCGGACTCGGCCATCTCGGATGCGGACGCCGATTCGGACTCCGATGCCGAAGCCGATGCGGACGCCGAGGTCGATTCCGACGCCGTGGTGCCGGCGTCCTCGTCGTCGTCGCCGCACGCTGCGGCGATGAGGGTCACGGCCAGCAGCGCGGCCACGATGCGAAGTCGGGAACTCATGATTCTTCCTCCGTGTGATGCGGTCCGGTTCGGACCCGCAAGCGGAGAATGTTAGGCACGCCTATCAGTGTTTGAAAACGAACTGGTCGAATGTCACGCCTCGAGCCCCCATGATTCGGCCGCCGCGGCGGCTCAGCTGTGGCAATGCCCCTCGTCGGAGGGCGGTAGATCGATCGCCGGGTTCGCGGCGAAGAAGCCGTTGGCCACCAGGCTGAAGCCGGCGTACTCGACCGGCATGACCGGCCAGTCCTCGGGCCGCGGCACGTGCGTGACGCCGAAGGTGTGCCACACCACGATGTCGGTGTTGTCGACCGATCGGTCCTGTGCAGCGTACGCCGGCAGCCCGACCCCACCCGGGTGCAGATTGGTGAAGGGACCTGCGCCCGCATACTGCTCGGCGTCGTCGTAGCGGGTGACCCACAGGTGATGGCGGGCGAATCCACCCCGATCCCCGGCGGGCGTGCCCTCGGGCACCATGAACCGTGGCGAGGCCTGGGGGAGCAGCTTGTAGGCGACCGGTTCGCCGAGTTCGTTGGTGACGTTGGGGTTGACGATCTTCCAGCTGCGACTGCCCGCGGGATCGAGATCCCGCTGGGCGACCGACTCGGTCGGGAGCGGTGTCGCGACCGACTGGAATCCCGCGCCCCACGGGTGCGAGCCGTCGGTGATCGGCTCGACGTTGGTCTCGACCACCGAGTTCTCGAATCCGTCGATGCTCGGGTCGAGACGCACACAGAACAGGTGCTGGTGGATGGGCGACGACAGTCCCGGCGCCACCATCGGCGAGGTGGCGGAGCCCTGACCGTCGGAGGCGGCGCTGATGCCGATGATGCCGGTCAGCTTGACCTCGAGTTCGATCGTGCCGTCGAGGTAGAAGTACCAGTAGAAGCCGTACTCGTAGTTGCCGATCGTGTGGATCATGCTCACGACCAGGCGCCGGGAGCGGCGCACCTCGGGCGGGAGGTCGGGCCGGAACGAGTTGGTGTGCTTCCAGAGGATGCCGAAGTCCTCCTCGTGCAGACAGACCGCGTTCTCGCACACGAACGGTTCGCCGGCCTCGTTGAGGAACGTGGCGTCGAAGTAGTGGATCTCGCCGAGACAGTCACAGCCGAGCTTCAGCGAGTTGCCGAGTTGCCCGAGCCCGGTCTCGCCCGCGTCGAATGCGTGCTTCCAGTAGTGCAACGGCGACGTGTCGCCGTAGGGCACGACCATGTCGGACAGGGCGGCGCGGTGCAGGATCGGCCGGTCCTGGTACCGCACGTCGTGGAGGACGAGTCCCTCGATCGGGTGCACCGAGATCCGGACATGCCAGTGCTGCCAGGTGATGACGTGCCCGTCGACGTCGAAGCTGGGACCGTCCGGCTGGGTGATCTCGAGCGCCTTCAAACCCTCGCGGAACGCCGGCTGCCGGGCGGCGGCGTACTCGCCAGGCTGATCGGGGACCGGGACGACGCGCGTGTCCTCGACGATCACGGCACCGCCGTCGACATCCACCAGTGCGGTGAGTCCGTCGATGGGATGGGCGTAGTGGTTGGCGTCGGGGTCCGGGAGCCAGAACGCGATGACCCGGAAGACTCGGCCGCTCGGCATCTCGGGCGGATGCACGCCGATGATCCACGGCTCGAGATGCACGGCGCTCGGGTCGTCGATGCCGCGTGCGGCCAGGGCGGCGACCCACTCCTCGTGCTCCATCAGCAGCCCGTACACCTGTACGACGTCGTGGCCCATGACCGGGGCCTGGCCGTGTGCCTGCCACTCGATACCGAGCAGGTCCCCGGAGTCGGCCGAGACCCGGGCGTCGAAGCTCCGGCTCGTCCCCGAGTCGTGCCCGAGCACGGAGATCTCGCGGGGGATCGACTCGCCGGCCGCGGCGCGGCGCAGTGCATCGCGTGACGGTTCGACTCGATGACCACCGGCGAAGAACGCGCGATCGCTCAGCTGACCCGAGGCGCGCAGGGTGGCGACGGCCCGGGTGAGTTCATCGGCGGTTGCGGGGTCGAGGGGATGCGCGACGGTGCTCATGCGCCGACGGTAGTGCAGTGGTGCGGCTCAGCCGTCTTCGTCGCGTTCCGTGCCGAGCAGGGCGGCGTCGATCGCGGCGCGGGCCTCGATCATCTCGCCGACCGCGGCCGAACTCGGCGGGATCGGGTCGACGCCGTCGCCGCCGATCCGCATCGGTGGCGGCGGTGGCTCCACCGCGTACTCGGCGCCGGACGCCTCGAACAGCCGGTCGATCTCGTCGATGTGCAGATCGACGAGATGCCACAGGTCCGGAACGAGGTCTCGGTCGGCGATGAGGCCGAAGTCGAGGCGATCGTCGTAGCTGTGCACGGTGATGTTGAGCCCGATGTTGTCGGTGATCGTCGACACCGGGATGTAGGCGTCGAGCTTGGCCCCTGCGAAGTACAGCGGTTCGCGCGGGCCGGGCACGTTGGAGATCACCACGTTGATGGGCGTGTTCACCCGGTCGGCCAGCTTGAGTCGATGCACCATGCGCAGAGCCGAGGTCGACACGATCGGCGATGCGTAGTCGGCCACCTGGCCCAACGTCTCGGCCGGGACGAGATCGAACGTGTTCTTCGCTGCGTGCATCGCCTCACGGCATCGCTCGATGCGCTCCAGCGGATCATCGACCTCGGTGGGCAGGTCGGCGACGATGGCGGAGACGCGGTTGGTCCACGGGTCTGCCTCGGTGCCGGTGCGGATCGAGACCGGCACCATGGCGCGAAGGCTGCCGGCCGGGAGGGCGTCGTGCTCGAGCAGGTAGCTGCGCAAGGCGCCCGTGCAGATCGCCATCACGATGTCGTTGATGGTGCCTCCCGTCGCCTGCTTGAGGGCCTTCAGGTTGGCGATCGGGGCGCTGCGCATGGCGAATCGGCGATGCGGACCGACCGACTTGTTCCAGGGCGTCGGTGGCGCCGGCGTGAGCGGGATGTTGACCCCGCTGCCGGAGTCGCTGGCACCCTTGCCCTGCGGTTTGGTGATGGTGCTGAGCGCGGAACGGGCCCGCTGGGCGGCACCGCTGACCGTCGTGACGCCTGCGGTCTCGGCCAGATCTCGGACGACCTTCAGCCCGAACCGGGTGCCGCGCACCGGGTTCATCGCGAGATTGCCGATCGCCTTCGTCAGCAGCTCGCTCTGATCGGGAGGCTGCTCGCCCTCCCACGGCTGGTCGGTCAGATGCCACTCGCCGTCGGGACCGTCGTCGGTGAACATCATCATGGCGATGACGCCGGCCGCGCCGTCGATGGTGGCGTGGTGGGTCTTCTGCAGCATCGCCCAGCGCCCATCGGCGAGCCCCTCGATCACGTAGGCCTCCCAGAGCGGTCGCGAGCGGTCCATCTGGCGGCCGACGATGCGGGCGACCTGTTCGGCGAGTTGGTCGGCCGCGCCGGGTGGAGCCAGGCCGATGTGGCGGACGTGGAAGTCGAGGTCGAAGTCGGCGTCGTCGATCCAGTACGGCCGGTCGAGGCCGAACGGGACCTCGACGAGCTTGCGTCGGAACGGTTCGAAGTTGCCGACGAGGGTGCTGAACCGTTCGCGCACGACCTCGAGCGGACGGAAGTCCGGACTCGGGCGTTGGTACACGCTCAACCCGCTCACGTGGCCGTAGGTGTTGGGCGTCTCCATCACCAGGAAGCCGACGTCCATGCCGGTGAGCTGCTTCATCGCCGTCCCCTCTCGAGCGTGCGCCCATGATGGTCCACGATCGACGTGTCTGGCGACCGAACGCCGGTCGGCCCTTACCTGGCTGGTAATTGCCTCGACTCCCTCACGGGGCGCACCCTGCAGACATGACCAGCACCGCTACCCCTGACACCCGCCCGGCACTCGAGCCGTCGACGATCGCGTCGGCGGAGCGCGGCCTGAAGGTCGCCGCCGTGATGACCGTGCTCACCGGACTGTTCTTCGCCTCGGCGTCGACCGGTCCGACCGATGTCGCAGCGCGGCAGCTGCTCGACCTGATCTTCTTCCGGCTCGGCGACGGGCCGGCGGAGCTCCGGGACTCCCACCACCTCGTCAACGCCGTGCTCGGCGGTGTCATGGTCGGATGGGGCGTCACCGTCTGGCTGGTCGCCGACCGTCTGCTTGCGCTTGCCCCGCGGGAGGTGGGCCGGATCGTGCTCGTCGGTCTGATCGCCTGGTTCGTGGTCGACTCGACGGGGTCGATCGCCAGTGGCGGTTGGCTCAACGCCGTCCTCAACGTCGGCTTCCTCGGCGTGTTCCTGGTGCCGCTTCGACACCTGCGCTGACGATCGGCCGGCCGGTCGGTTCACGACCGGCCGGCGATCCTCAGCACCAGGCCATCGCGCCGTTGGCGCTGATCGAGACCGACGCATCGGTCCAGCCGGGCGGGTTGATCCACTCGACGTCCTGGATGCCCAGCGTCGGATTCCGCGGGGGCTGCACCCCGGTCCAGGCGTTGCTGTGGGGCTCGAAGGAGTCCCAGCTGTTGCTCGATCCCTGCTGCATCCAGTTCGACCAGCCGGTGCTCACCCCGGACTCGACGTTCTTGATGCGGACGTAGCCGGTGCCGTTGAGCTTGAGCCCGCCGAGCATCACCCGGTTCGACGGGTCGGTGCTGATGGTCAGGGACTGCCAGCTGTTGACCGAGCCCTGCTGCCACCAGCGCGACCAGCCCTCGGAGATGCCGGGGCACCAGCACTTCATGGCGATGTAGCCGGTACCGGAGTGCTTCACGCCGGCGATCCAGACGGTGTCGAGGTCGTCGACGGTGAGGGTCATCGACGCCCAACTGTTGGCCGAACCCAGCTGGTGCCAGCTCGTCCACTCGGCGTGGATCGACTCGTCGAAGCCCTTCTGGCGGATCAGCGCCGTGCCGGACTCCTTCACGCCGACGACCCAGAGGCCGTCCCGGCTGTCGGTGGCGATGTTCATCGACACCCAGTCGTCGGAGCTGCCGAGCTTCAGCCAGCTCGACCAGCCGTCGCCGATACCGCCGCCGGTGTGCTTGGTCCGGACGTACGCCTTGCCGTCGGGGGTGACCCCGGAGAGCCAGACGTTGCCGGAGGAGTCGGTGGCCAGGGTGAGCGAGGCGAAGACCTTGTCGCTCTGATGCGCCCAGCCCGTCCAGCCCTCGTCGACGGCGGTGTTCGGGGCCTTGGATCGCACGTAGGCGGTGCCGTCGGTCTTGACGCCGGCGAGCCAGACATTGCCCTCCGGGTCGGTGGCGAGCGACATCGAAGCCCAACCGCCCGAGCCCTGCTGGACCCACTGCGACCAGCCGTCCCGGACGCCGACGGTGATGTCCTTGGCGCGGACGTAGACGGCGCCGGAGTTCTTGACGCCGGCGATCCAGACGTTGCCGGCGCGGTCGGTGTTGATCGTCATCGACGCCCAGTCGCCGGTGCCCTGCTGGATCCACGACGACCAGTCACCCTCGGGCGCCCGGCTGCGGACGAAGGCCCGGCCGTCGGGCTTCACCCCGACCACCCACAGGTTGCCGTGGCTGTCGACGACGGGTTCGCCTTCCTCGTAGCCCAGCCCGGTGTTGGCCGGCGGGTCGGCGTAGCCGGCGTCGGCGTCGGTGCGCTGCTGGTCCTGGGCCAGCCAGCCGGCCCAGGCGGCGTCGGGGTCGGCGACGTCGTAGTCGAGATCGAACGTCGGCGTCATGCCCTGGGGCAGATCGTCGCGGTCGACCAGGACCGTGTAGCGGCCGCCCGGAAGCGAGCCGATCGTCCAGAGGCCGTCGTCGCCGGTGACGGTGGTGAACGTCTCGTCGTCGGCGGTACCGAAGGCTCCGTCGGGACCGTGGAACACGGCGGTCACGTCGACGCCGGCGACGCCGGTCTCGTCGGCGTCCTGGTACTCGTCACGGTCGGCGTCGATCCAGACCCGGTCGCCGATCGATGCGAGGTCGAGCTCGACGCGGACGGTGTCGGCGATCACGTCGGTGTAGCGGCGGAAGGCCTGCTCGGGCCGTGCGGCCCGGTCGGTGTCCGCGACCCCGAAGTACTCGGCGACGTCGGCGGTGCTGACGATCTCGGCGGCCGAGGGGAGCTCGACCGGTCGATCCCAGTCGGCGGGCACGGTGACGTCGTAGGTGATCGTCACCGACTCGCCGGGTGCGAGCGGTCCGGCGATCGCCCACGAGAGGCTGCCGTCGGACGGGTCGGGGTCGAGCGCCTCGACACCGTCGGCGACGGTCGTGTCGACGTAGGCGAGCAGGTGCTCGTCGACAGCGTCGGTCACGACGATGTCGTGCGCCGGGCTGAGGTCGGCCCCGGCGTCGTTGGTGACGACGAGGGCGAAGGTGAGGGTCTCGCCGGGCACGGCGCGCCGGGTGTCGGTGTCGCCGGCCTGGCCGAGGACCGACGCATCGATCGAGAGGCGGGGCTCGATCACGGCGACCTCGGAGGTCGCCGAGTCCGACGCAAGGTCGAAGACCGAGGTCCACGGGTAGCCGCCCAGCACCCCGTCGATGCGGTCGACCGCGTTGTGGCGGACGTAGGCCGAGTTCGGGAGGACACCGCCGCCGACGACGGTGTGGTGATCTCGCACGTGGGTCCGGTAGGTCATCGTGACCGTGCGCTCCACGTCGGCGGGGACGGCGGCGTCACCGATGAAGAACGCCACGTCGTGTCCGCCGTCGAGCACGGTTACCTCGGAGAGGTCGGGATCGCACGGTTCGGCGCCGGCGCTGCACCCCACGTCGATGACGGCGTCGAAGTCGAGCCCGGCGGGAAGGTCGTCCATCACGACGAGGTCGTAGGCGACGGTGTCGGCGGGGATGATCACCGCGATGGTGTGATCGACGGCGTCGCCGACGGTCGCGGCGGCCACCGCGGCGTCCTTGGTGAGGGTGATCGCCGGAGCGAACAGCCCGTGGACGGTGTCGACCCGGTAGCCCGAACCGATCCCGCCGTTGGCGGAGTACGGCGTGCGTTCGGCCGGGTCGTCGCCCTCGATCGAGGTGGCGGTGGCCGCCACCGCGTTGGCGACGACGGTCGAGGCGACCAGGGGATCGGCGGCCCGCACGTCGTAGGCCATCGACACGGAGCCGCCCCGAGCGATCGTGTCGATCGACCAGGTGATGGTGCGGGCGGCGGCGTCGTAGCGACCGTCGTCGGTCCCGACGAGGTCGCCGGTCCGGGCCGGGTCGCCGGCATCGTCGAGCACGGTGAGCGTCGCCGGAACGGTGTCCACGACCATCACGTCGTGGGCGGCAGACACGCGGCTGACCGCGGGGTTCGAGACGGCGACGATGTACGTCACGACCTGTGCGGGCTCAAGCACACCGTCGACGTCGTCGACCGACTTCTCGATCGAGAGACTCGGCTCGACGATCTGGGTGTTGACCGAGTCGGTGCGGCTCTTGCCGCGACCGAGATGGTCGTCCCAGGTGAGCTTCACCGTGTTGCGCACACCCTTACCGCGCCGGTTGTCGGCGACGTCGGTGACGGTCGCGTCGAACTCGATCTCGACCAGTTGGTCCGCGCCGGCCGGGACCGAGTGGGTCTCGTCGAACGTGACGAGGATGCGGTTGTCGTCGGTCGTCACGTCCCAGGCTGGGGGAAGCGCTTCGCCGTCGAGGGTGACGACGACGGAGTCGTCGTCGAGTGCGAGTCGGCTCCCGAGATCGTCGGAGATCACACCCGGTCCGTAGTAGGTGGTGCCGGCGGGGAGGGTGACGTCGATCGAGTACTCGATCGTCTCGCCGACCGTCGCCTGGCTGGCGGAGTTGCCCGACTCGACGATCGCGGTGGTGCGGTGCTTGTCGAGGGTCGGCCACGGCGTGTTGATCGAGGTCGTGTCGCCCGCGGCGACGGTGTTGGCGACCAGGGTCGGGTCGATGTTGTCGGCCGGCACGTACTCGAAGGTCGCGCCGTGGTTCGTCGCGCCCCGGTAGGTCCGGACCCCGGCTTCGCTCGGCAGCGTGACGCCGGCGGTGATGCCGGCGGGCACGGAGAGGTCGTAGGTGAGGGTCCGCACGGTCCCGGCCTCGACATCGAGGTCCGAGCCGGCGTTCCACTCGATCCGGTCGTCGGAGGCCGAGCAGGTGCCGCCGTCGGAGACTCCACTGACGTCGTCGCAGGTGATCCCGGTCGGGAGCGGATGACGGACCGTGGCGTCGAAGGCCGCCGCAGTGCCGTCCGCGTTGTCGAGCAACACGTGCATCGTGACGATGTCGCCGTCGCGCACGGCGACGCCATCGGCCGGGGCGTCGGCGACGGCCACGCCGTTCACCTCGGCCACACCCAGTTCGAGCTCGAGCACGGCTTCGGCCCACCGTGCGTCCGCCTGGTCGCGGTGCTGGAAGACCGCGCCGGCGGTGTTCTGGTGACGGACCTTCAGCAGGTTGGCGGTGAGGTCCGCCGGCTGGGCGGCCGCCGGGTCGTCGATGATCGTCGAGACCACGAGGTCGAAGTGCTGGTCACCCGCATCGACGTCGCCGAGATCCCACTCGAGCAGTGAGCCGGTCTCGACGACGTCGACGGGTCCTCCCACCGTGTCCAGCGTCGTCGGAGCATGACCTTCGTAGACGAAGCCGGCCGGGAGGTGGTCCTGGATGAGCACGGCGCGCGTGTCGAGCGCGGTGGGGAAGTCGGCGGTGATGCGCCAGCAGACGCGATCGCCGGGCCGGAACGGACCGGCCACGTCAGCGTGGAACTCCACGTCGGTGCCTGCGCCACACGTGCCGTCATCGCCCGGGGCACCGACCGACTTCGCGATGGCGATCCCCGCGGCGCGCTGGCTCGCGCCGGAGGCGTCGACGACGGCCAGCTCGGTGGTCGACCCGTCGCCGTTGACCATGATGTCGGCGGTCGTCGCCAGCTCGGTCGAGGAGGTCCAGGCGTCCTTGGTCATGACCGGAAGGCCCGTGGCGCGGTAGTCGGTGCGGGTGACCGTGTCGTAGGCGACGGTGGCGACGCCGTTGGGGGCGTCGAACCCGGCGATGGTCCATCGCAGCGTCGTCGTTCCGTCGGCGTTGAGGCGGGGGAAGCCGTCGTCGAAGGTGTGGGTGGAGCCGGCGACGTCGAGACCGTCGGGCACCGTCTCGGTGACCTCGATCGGGCCGGTCGCGGTCGTGTACTCGCTCGATTCGATCAGCAGGGTCCAGGTCGACGATGCGCCCTGGCGGATCGAGCCGGTCGAGACGGAGGTGTGGATCGACACGTCCTCGGCCACCACCACCTCGGTGCCTTCGGCGGCACTCGGGTCGGTGGCGTTGTAGTCGCCGGTGGCGAGCACGTGGGTGGTGAGACCCTGCTCGTCGGTGGTGAGCGCCCCGGTGTTGTCGGACAGGTTGGCGGTCGGGGTGTCGATGTCGGTGTCGGCGTTGGTGCGAAGTGCAGCGGACGCGACGTAGGAGAACCGGAGCGATCCGCCCGGTCCGAGATCGGCGGAGCCGAACGCGGCGGTCAGCGCCGCCTGATCCCACGTGATCTCGGTGTGGACTTCGGCCCCGAGCGGGCCGTCGCCGTCCGGGTCGGTGGTCCCGGTGACGACCGAGGCGGGATCGATGCACGGGTGGTCGAGATCGGGGGCGCCGGCGTCGAGTCGTGCGGCGCCCGGGTACTCCACGATCCCCGCCGGCGTGTTGTCGATGCCGCCGCAGCCCATGAACTCGAGGCCGGCGGGAACGTGGACGATCACCGCGAATCCGGTCGAGGGATCGACGGCGTTGTTCTCGAGGGTGACCGTGAAGACGGTCTGGTGATCGTGGGCGCCGCGGAGGAGCTCGCGTTCGGCGTTGGGCTCGTCGACCCGGATGTCGAACGGTGACAGCCGGCTGGAGGCGGTGTCGAGCGAGTGGCTCGTGACGTCGCCGGTGACGGCGCCGGTCGCAGGGTCGAAGTCGGGAACGGTACGAGCATCGGCGTGGGCGAAGGCGCCGGCTCCGACGAGCAGCGAGTCGCCCACCGCGTGAACGGCGGTGTCGTGGCGGATCGTGAACGCCAGACCCGAGGTGGCGCCGGCGAGGAGATCCGAGACGTCGGCCCAGACCAGCACTCGGCTGCCATCGTTGTTCGTCACCTGGGCCGGTGCCGGCCCGGCTTCGTCGCCGACGCGGGTCGAGCCGGCGACGATCGCGACGCCGGCCGGGAGGGTGGCGGTGAGGGAGAGGTTGTAGCCGTCGGTCGACGTCGGGTTGGTGGTCACGAGCTCGACGGTGGTGTCGCGGCCGTACAGGGTGGTCTGGGCGAGGCGAAGATCGAGCTCGACCGCACCCGCGTCGGGGAGTTCGGCGCTCTCGGGTTCGGCGGCGGCTGCGCCGACCGTCGCCATCGGTGTGGCGAGCACGGCCAGCGCACACAGCAGCGAGAACACGACGCGGAGTCGGTTCCGGAGCTGTGGCCGGCGGTGCGAGGAGGCGAGGACGGTGGGGGACATGGCCGGGGGCCTTTCGAAGGGTTCACGATCACCGGCGGTCACCGATGTGATCCCAAGGATCGAGCGGCCGGTTCTGGGGCTCGTGAACTGCACCTCAAGGTGTCGTCAAGCCGACGCGGCGCTCAGGTTCCGGGCGAAACGGCCGACGATCCCGTCATGCGCATCGTGTACGGACTGACGGTGATGAGCCTGTTGCTCCTCGGCGTGCTCAGCGTCGCGGTGTTCGACGATCGCACCTGGGTCGCACCGACCTTCCTGTTCTGGCTCGTCGTCGTCGCCGCATCGCTGTGTGTGGTGACCGCCAGCCTCGTAGGCGTGCTCGCTCACCGCCTCGATCAGCTCGAGCTCGGCGTGGTCGCCGCGTTCTTCTTCGGGGGTTCGGTGCTGCCGCTCGTGCACGGCATCACGACCCCGGGTGTGCTCTACGGCGACAACATGGCGACGATGACCTCGGTCTGTCTCGCCATCCCGGCGGGGGCGGCGGCTGCCGGCTTCGTCGCTCACGGCCCGGGCCGTTGGCGGGTGCGGCTGTTGACCAGCGGCTCGCTCGTCGCGTGGCTGGGCGTGCTCCTGCTCGTCCACCCGTCGGCACGCGTGTTCCCCGACCCCGGCTCGGCGATGGGGGTGGCGTACGCCCTCGGCGCGTTCGCCCTCGCGATCGGGTTCGGCTGGCGCCATGTCCGCCTGGCCGAGATCGCCCGCCGACCGCAACCGCTCGTCGTCGCCATCGGCTACGTGCTGCTCGGCGCGTCCGCCCTCGTCTTCCTCGGTGCGTCGATGTGGTCGACCTACTTCTGGCTTGCCCACGCGGTCGACATCGCCGGGGTCTTCCTCGCCACGATCGGCGCGCTGATCGTCTACCACCGACACGGGTCGATCAGCGCGGTCCTGCGTCCGGTCACGGCGCTCGCGCCGCGTCAGGCGTTCGAGGTCGGCCTGAGTCCGGTCGTGCACCGCTTCGTCGCCGACCTCGAGGCCAAGGACGTGATCACGCGAGACCACGTGATCCGAACGGGTGCCCTCGCCGTCGACGTCGCCACCGAACTCGGCTTGTCGCCCGCGGACGTCCGTCGCTGCGGGCTGGTCGGTCTCCTGCACGACGTCGGCAAGCTCGAGATCCCCGACGAGGTGCTGCAGAAGCCGGGCCGGCTCACCGACGAGGAGTTCGAGGTGATGCGACGCCACGCGTCGATCGGCAGCGAGCTCGTGGCCGAGTCCGAGGTGCTGGCGGATCTCGCCCTCGCCGTGCGCGGCCATCATGAGCGCATGGACGGCCGCGGGTATCCCGACGGTCTGGTCGGCGACGAGATCCCGATCGTCGCTCGGGTCGTCTCGGTGTGCGACAGCTACGACGCGATGGCCTACACCCGCCACTATCGCGAAGGCATGGATGCGGATCGAGTGCGTGCGATCCTGCAGGAGCACGCCGGCGCCCAGTGGGACGCCGAGGTCGTCGAGGCGCTGCTCCGGGTGACCGAGGGTCGCACCGATGACCACATCTGGTCACTCGATGCCGTGGGGCGCGAGGGCGGTCTCGCTCGGCCGGAGCATCCGATCGGATGTGGCTGCCTGCCGGATCTGGTCGAGGCCTGACGCGGCCCGGCTCAGGCCGAGACGCGACGGGGCGACGCGGCCCGTTCGAGCAGCGCTCGTTTGATCGACGCCGCCAGCTCGGGCATCGCTGAGGCGGGGATCGAGAAGCGGTCGCTGACGCGGCGGGTCACCGTTCGGGCTCGCTGCTGGACGGCAAGGAGGAAGCGGTCGTCGTCGAGGCGCCACCGATCGAGTTCGGCGAGGGCTTCGTCGAGTTCGGCCTCGATGCACTCGGCGATCCCCGCGGGTGCAGGCTCGTCGGTGAGATCGATCGGCCGGTCGCCGTGGCGGTCGGCGCCCGTCGTCGGCGCGGGCGCCGTCGCGACCCGACGGGGAGCGTGGAGCCGTCGTCGGGCCCGGTCCCGCAGCGACACGAGTGCCAGTTGCGCGAGCACGAGGGTCGGCAGGAGCAGGAGGAGCCACGGAATGTGGGTCGTCTCGGTGCGGAACGGGATCGGGGTGTCGGCGCCGGTCACCGTGCCCTCGATGCCGTGGGTGCCGATCGCGAAGCGGGGGATCGTGAAGGACAGGTCGACGGTGGTTCGCTCGCCCGGCGGGAGGTCGGGGAGCGGCAACGGCTCGACGACGGGATCGGCTCCGGAATCGAGCCGGATCTCGATGACCGCGTCGCGCAGTGTCTGCGGGCTGGTGTTCTCGATCGTGACGATGACGGTGCGTTCGGCCGCTCCGCCGAGCCAGGCGGTCCACGGACCGTCGCCGGTGATCCGAGCGTCGACGCGGACGAACCCGGCGGTCGGGCCGGTCTGCGCACCACCGACGCCCGCGCCGGCGGCGAGCACGATGCTCAACAGCGCCACGGCGGCGGCGAGGCGCACGCCACGGCGGTTGCGGCGGGGCTGCGCCGGGTCACCGGCGCATCGATCGCCGGTGGATGTGGTGCATCGCGACATCGCCATCGTGCGCCTCCTTCGCCGCCCCGAGTGTAGGAAAACCTCCCTGCGTGGGCAATACGACCACTCGACGTGGGATTCTGTGCTTGCTACGGTCTTTTCCGGATCGGTGCTCCGATCCGGGCGATGGCGGTCGATGGAGGTGAATGCAGCGATGGACGGCGTCATGAGCGGTGATCCGGGCCCCATGCGAGGTGCGAACGGCCGCGCCGGCGCCGACGCGGTCGGTGCCGCCTCCGACGAGGTTCGTCTCGTCCTCGATCGCCTGCTGTCCGAAGCGGATCAGATCGCCGACCGGTTGGCGATGCGTCCGCCGGAGATCGACGCACGCGAACGTGAACTCGACGAACTCGAGGACCTGCGCATGGCCTTGCTCGATCGCACCGAGGCGGCCAACGAGCGCTTCGGGACCGCGGAGCGCCTGGTCGAGCAGTCGCGTGCGCGGCTGGCACAGATCGCCGACGCCCAGCGTCAGGCCCAGGAGACCCTCGAAGCCGCAGAGCGGCGAGCGGCGTCGATCGTGGCCGATGCCGAGGGCAAGGCGGCGACGCTGCAGGCACAGGCGGAGCGCAAGGCGCTCGCCCGCATTCGTCGAGCCGAGCGTGACGCGGCCGACCGGCTGGTCGAGGCCGAGAACGAGGCGCAGGTGATCGTCGCCGACGCCATGGCGGCGTTGCGCGACGCCGAGCACGAGGCCGCGGAGACCGTCGCGTCGGTCCACCACCGCGTCGACGAACTCGTCGACGAGGCGACCCGTGCCCGCCACGCCGAGATCGATCAGCTCCGCGCTCGGGAGCGGGAGGTCGAGGAGCGCATCCGCGAACTCCTGGCCGAATCGGGTTCGCTCTCGTCGTTGCCGCGGGCGACACCGCGTCGCCCTGCCGCCGAACCGACGCCGACGACCCCCCTCGACGCCCGGCCGGCGTCGGACACGGTGGTCAGCCCGCTGTCGGAGTCGACGATCGACCTGACCGACGTCTCCGACGCGATCAGCGATGCGATCGATGAGTGGGTGAACCGCCGCAACACCCGCTGAACGGCGAAATACCACCCATGGTGATCTCGCGATCTCTTGAAGTCACGGATGGTGAGGCAGTAGTCTCACAACGTGCGGTGGAGTTCACGGAGGGTGAGCAATCGATGGGTGCGGTCGGGACGGGGCGCTCTCGCGTCGGTCCTCGGCCTCGCGATCGTCGCATCGGCGTCCCCCGCGCTCGGCCAGACGGCGACGACCGAGACGTGTGCTGCGGTCGGCGAGCGGTTCATCCACCGAGGCGGCGCCCCCGCGTCGGTGACGGTGCCCCTCGACCCGATCGACGGGATCGTCGAATCGGTCACCGTCGTCGTCGACGACCCGCCCCACCCACAGGGCGCCAGCCAGTCGAGCGAGCGGGTCTCGATCTCCCTCGGTGGCGTGGTCGTCGGGACCACCCCCGACCTCCCCGACGACGAGACGGGTGCCAGCTATGTGCTTCCCGTCGGTTCGGCGTTCGCCGTCGACACGCTGACCGTCACCCATGCGCCGGATCTCGGACCCGACTCCATCACCGCGGTGTCGGTGTGCGTGACCTGGTCACCGACGCCGGCCCCCACGACGACCACGACCACGACCACGACGACCACCACCACCACCACGCCGGTGGCGACGGTCCCGCCGAGCACCACCGAGCCGGCGAACCCCGGCCAGGGGTCGTTCGCAGCGTCGTGTGCGGCCAACGGTGACGACGACCGCACCGCTCTGGTCTGGACCGCACAGGGATCCCTCCCGGGCACCATCGTCGCCGGCACGCCGGTCACCCTCACCGAGCAGCGTTGGTCGGTGTCGATCCCGGGTGCCGTGTTGGAGAACGCCCGGACCCTCGGACTCGTCGCCGACGGCGACGTCGTGCCCGTCACCATCGGCGCGACGATCGCCGCCGGCGACACGGGTGAACAGGTGCACACCGCGGGAGGCCTGGCGACCTCGCTGGTCGTCAGCGTCGGTGCCGAGGGCGTCGCGCTTCCCGCCGTCGCCACGGTGCCCGCCCCGGACATGGTGTTCACCCCGACCGGCGACCGGATCGAGGTCCGGGTCGCGAGCGCGACCGCGACCCTCGATCTCGGGTTGACCGAGCCGGTCCAGCTGGCCTGCGCGTTCGCACCCGACCAGCCGCCGTTCGTCGCGGCGCCCCCGACCGAGATCGCCGGCCCTCCCCCCGGCGAACTCGCCTTCACCGGCCCCTCCACCTACCTGTGGGCCGCGATCATCGTCTTCGTGCTGCTCGACGTGGGATACCTGACGTGGAGCGTCGGACGCCCCGGACGGCGCCCCGTCAGCTGAGCGATTCGAGCTCGGCGCGACGCTCCCGCACCCGCGCCTTGGCCAGCTCTCTCTGTGCCTCGCGGGCGAGTGAGCCCTGCCGGAACCGCCAGCCGAGGTGTTCGGCGGCCCGGTACGCCCCGATCGTCGCCATCGTGAACAGCGCGCAACCGGCGACCATCGCGGTGAAGCCGATGAGGAAGTCGGTCAACCAGATCATGGGTTCAAGGTCGACCGCTGGCTCGCCGCCTTGAGCGTCGCCACGCGTTGTGGCCGTTCTCGTCACCATCCGGTCAGAGACGGTCGCGGTGGGATCGGCCGCGCTCAGCCGATCTCGGCACGGAGTCGGGCGATGGTGGTCTCGGCCCCGAGGACCACCAGGACCGACCCCGGCGTGAGGGTGGTGCTCGGTGACGGGTTGGCGACATAGCCGTGCTGCTGGTCGCGGATCGCGATCACCAACGGCTGTCCGGACGGGTCGATCACGTCGTGGAGCGAGCGGCCGATCGCCGGGCCGTCGTCGGGCACGCTGATCTCGTCCACGGTCACACCATGGCTCTCGTCGTGGACCACCTCGTCCAGGAACTCGGCGAGCGTGGGGTGCATCGCCAACGCGCCCATCCGCGATCCCCCGATCTCGGCCGGGTTGACGACCCGGTCGGCACCAGCCTGGAAGAACTTGGGCTCGTTCGCCTGGTCGTTGGTGCGGGCCACGATGTGCAGCTGCGGGTTGAGGGCGCGAGCCGAGAGGGTCACGTAGACATTGTCGGCGTCGGAGTCGAGGGCGGCGATGAGGGTCGAGGCCCGTTCGATCCCGGCCCGTTTGAGGGTGTCGTCGTCGGTCGCCTCGCCGACCACCAGCGGATCGGTCAGGTTGGTGAGCTCGCGGCGGTCGACGATCACGACCTGGGCCCCGTGGCGTCCGACATAGTGGATGATCGCCCGGCCGACGCGGCCGGCCCCGATCACGATGAGGTGCCCGGACATCTTGTCGATCATGCGTTGCTCCCTTCGGAGACGGAGTCCGTCGTTGAGTGAACCTTCGACCAGCGCTTCGACCATGACGCCGAGCGTGTAGAGCGCGCCGGAGACGCCGAACACCGCGAGCCCGAGGGTGAAGACCCGGTAGGTGGTGTCGATGTCGTTCTCGTCGCCGATCTCCTCGAAGCCGACCGTCGTGACCGTGATGATGGTCTGGTAGAGCGCGTCGAACAGCGACAGGCCCAGCAGCCGGTAGCCGATGACGCCGACGATCGTGATCGCCGCGAGGAGCGCACCGCCCACCCGGACCCGGCGCCACGGGTCGACCGACGGATCCCAGGGATGGCGCCAGTGCGGAGGTCGGACCTTCACCATGCGGCGTCGGTCTGGCGCAGGGTCCAGGACTCGGCGAGCTTGCCGTCGACGGTTCGGTACTGGCCGATCCAGGCCACGCTCACCGGCGTCCCGGTCGTCAGATTCATCCCCCGCAACGTGAACCGGGCGTGGATCATGTCGTCGACCTCGCTCAGGTGGGCGACCTCCACCGCCGTGCCACGGATGTGGCTCGTGATGCGGGCGATGTGTTCGCCGTACTGGGACGGCGACATGGTGGCGGTGCCGTCGCAGGTGTGGCGGATGTACGGGTCGGCCACGAAGGAGGCCATGTCCGTTTCGTCGGCGTCGATCCAGAGCTTGCGCCAGGTCCGTACGAGGACGCTGTCCTCGACGGGGTCGGACGGGTTCGGCGTCTCGGTGGTCATGCGATCCTCACAGAACGTCGAGGCGGGTCGGGTCGGTGCGGGCGTCGATGCGCCGGCGCCAGAGCGTCGAGTGGGCCGCGGCGACGAACACCGCGACACCCATGCCCACCATCGTCTCACGAAGTCCGACGGCGTCGGCGAGCATCCCGAACGGCAGCGCCGCCAGGCCGAACGCAGAGAAGCTCAACATGATCAGTGACTGCACGCGGCCGTGGTACTCCATGTCTGCGGTGGCGAGGACGAGCGAGCCGTTGAGGGCCTGGAACCCGGCCATCCCGCACCCCACGAAGAACACGGCGACGAGTGCCGCGTAGAAGTTCGGCATGACCGCGAAGACCACCAGCGCGATGCCGAGGCCGTAGCCGGCGAGCCCCTGGCGACGGGCCAGTTGATCCCGCGGCGTGTTGGCGAGCGCGAACGACGTGACGACGGCTCCGAGCGCCGAGGCCATCGTCAACACACCGAGGCTCCCGGCCTCCCGATCGAACAGGTCGACGACGATCGCCGGCAAGAACGCCTGATGCGCGAAGCCGAACATGACGATCAGGAGCGACGCGACGAGGAGTCGCACGAGCTCCGGGTCGGCGCGGGTGTAGCGGATGCCCTCCGCGAGATCTTCGATCGGGCCGGTGTCGCGCCGGCGGGCCGGCGGCGACGACGGAAGGATCAGCGACAAGAACACGGCGCCGACCGAGAGCGCTGCGGACAGGTAGTAGACACCGACCACACCGATGAAGGCGATGCCGATCATGACGCCGGCGACCGCCGGGCCGATCACACGCGTCACCTGCGCGCTCATGTTCGACAACATCACGGCGTTGGTGAGCTGTGACGTGTCGACGAGCTCGGCGGTCATCGCGATGCGCGAGGGCGCGAGGATCGAGATCGTCGCGCCGCCGACGACCGAGGCGGCCACGATCATCCAGTAGGCGATGACATCGGTCTCGATCGCAGCGGCGATCGCCAGCGTCGCCACGACGTTGACCAGCTGGGTGATGACGATGACGGTGCGTTTGTCGAAGCGGTCGGCGATGACACCGCCGGCCGGGATGGCGAACAGCCCCGAGATGCCGAAGCCGATCAACACCCCGCCGAGTGCGGTGTTGGTGCCGGTCAGCTCGAACGCGAGCCAGGCGCGAGCGACCTGCTGGGTCTGCATCGCGAGGAAGACGAACAGGCCCCCGAACCACAGCCGCTGGAACGCCGCGACCCCCAAGGAGTCGAAGCGCCCGACGGGCTGGGAGGGAGCGGCCATCGCTGGCGACCGTAGTCCTGCCGCATTGCACGCCCCCAGTTCCGCTGCGATCATGCGCGCCGGGGGAGGGGACCGATGATCGATGAACACGCGGCGCTGAAGGCCGAACGGGCGGCGTTCCTGGACACCGTGCGCTCCCTCGACACCGCCGAGTGGGACGCCGAGTCGGGCTGTGACGGCTGGTTGGTCCGAGACGTCGTCTCCCACATCAACCTCAACGTGTCCCTGAAGCCGTGGAGTGCGATCGCCGGGATCGTTCGTGCCCGCGGAAACATCGCCCGCTTCATGGACGAGGCGTCGCGCACCGGTCGTAGCCGATCGATCGCCGAACAGATCCGGCTGCTCGAACGGGTGGCGTCGTCCGCCCGCATCCCGCCGACCACGATGCGCTCCGACGGCGCGATCGACGTGTTCGTGCATCACCACGACATCGCCCTCCCGCTCGGACGCGACGTCCCCACCGACCCCGCACGGCTGCGCTGGATGGCCGACGGGCTTCCGCAGGCGAATCGGGCGATCGGTGCGGCGGCGAAGGTGGAAGGCCTGCGGCTGATCGCCACCGACATCGACTGGCACTACGGCACCGGTCCGGAGGTGCGAGGGCCCGCCGCCGCGATCATGTTGGCCGGGTGCGGCCGGCCCACGCTCGATCATCTGCTCGACGGGCCGGGCCTTTCCATCCTCCAGGGTCGACGCGGGTGAGCTGCCCGCTGCTCTCGGATATCCGGGTCGTCGACCTCACCGACGCGACGGCCGAGGCGGCCGGTCGGGTGCTCGCGGACCTGGGGGCGGAGGTGGTCAAGGTCGAGCCGACGGGCGGGTGTGGCTCGCGGCACCGCGGCGCACGGCGCGACGACGGCGTGTCGTTTCACTGGTGGGCGTGGGGACGCGGCAAACGATCGGTCGTGATCGACCTCGACACCGACGCCGGCGTCGCCGAACTGCACCGGCTGCTCGCGACGGCCGACATCGTGATCGAGAGTGCGACGAGTGCCCAGCGGGCGGCGTGGTCGATCGAACCGGTTCCCCTCGGCGAGGCGTTCCCGAGCCTCGTCCACGCGAGCGTGACCCCCTTCGGCATCACCGGGCCGCTCGCCGACGCCCCCGCCACCGACATGACCCTCTCCGCGGCCGGAGGGTTCCTCAACCACCAGGGCGACAAGGACCGCCCACCGATCCCGATCGGGTTCCCCGAGACCGCCAACCACGGCGCGGTCCAGGCCGCAGCCGACGCGCTCGCGGCGATCTACGAACGCGACCGTTCCGGCCGCGGTCAGCACCTCGACGTCTCGATGCAGGCGGCGGTCGTCGGCTGCCTGCTGTGGACCTCGAGCTACGCCGCCATCGATCGCAATCCGACCTTCACCGCCGACGACCGAGGCCAGGCCTCGACCGATCGTGGGGGAGAGGTCGTGCCAGGAGTCCGCAACCCGGTGGTCGAGCCGTGCGCCGACGGGTATGCCGTCATGTCCTTCGTGCTCGGGGCGCAGGGCAACGCCGCCTTCGCCGCCAGCATGCGGTGGGTCGAGGAGGAGGGCGCGCTCGACGACGACCTGTGCGGTCGGAACTGGGAGCCGTGGATCGACGAGATGAAGGCCGGCACGCTCCCGGTCGAGGACGGCCGCCGGGCGATGCATCAGCTGCTCGCCTTCCTCGCCACCAAGACCAAGGCCGAGATCCACGCCCGATCGGTCACCGACAAACTCCTGATCGCGCCCGCGAACGATGCCGGCGACCTGCTGGCCGATCCGCAACTGCGGGCCCGGGACTTCTTCGTCGAGGTCGACGGGCTCCCGATGGCCGGGCCGTTCGCGATCCTCAGCGAGACCCCGATCCACTACGACGCGGCCGCTCCCGCCCTCGGCGCCGACCAGCGGCTGCTCGACGAACTCGAGCCGAGGCCGGCACCGACCGCGACGAACGGATCGCGCAGCGGGATCTTCGCCGGGCTGAAGGTCGCCGATCTCACCTGGATGGCGGCCGGACCGATCATCACCCGCGAGCTCGCCAACCACGGCGCGACCGTCGTCCACGCCGAGACGATGACCCGCGTCGACACCATGCGGTGGCTGCCCCCGTACCACGACAACGAGTTCACGACCGAGAGCGGCATCCCCGCCGCCAACGTCAACCAGAGCAAGCTCGGGTTGGCGTGCAACTACGCGGTCCCTGAGGCGCGGGCCGTCGTCGAGCGGTTGATCGACTGGGCCGACGTCGTCGTCGAGAACTTCCGGCCCGGCATGGCGGCTCGCCACGGATTCGGATGGGAGCAGGTCCACGACCGCAACCCGGCCGTCGTGATGCTGTCGACGTCGATGCGCGGTCAGACCGGGCCCGAGGCGACCCTGACCGGATTCGGGCTCCAGGGCGGCGCCCTCGCCGGCTATGTCGACATCACCGGGTGGCCGGATCGTGCGCCGATCGCTCCCTGGGGCGCCTACACCGACTTCGTGTCGCCGCGGTTCGCCCAGGCGGCGCTGATCGCCGCGCTTCGCCACCGGGATCGCACCGGGGTCGGCCAGTACATCGACCTGTCCCAGAACGAGGCCGGCATCCACCACCTCGCCCCCCTGATCGGCGAACACGCCGCGACCGGACGCATCCTCGAACGGCCCGGCACCGCCGCCGAGGCCGGCGCGCCCAGCGGGGTGTTCGCCGGCGCCGGCACCGAGCGTTACCTCGTCGTCTCGGCGATCGACGACCGGCACTTCGCCGCCGCCGTCGAGGTCTGCGACTCGCTCGCTCCGTTCGCCGGCCTCGGCAGCGCCGACCGGCACCGGGCGCGGGCCGCCATCGACGCGGCGTTCGCCGCATGGATGGCCGACCGCGACGTCTTCGCAACGCAAGCGGCATTGCTGGAGGCCGGCTGTCCGGCGTCGGTGTCGCTGCGGGCCACCGACCTGATCCGCGACCCGCAGCTCACGCACCGCGGGTTCTTCACACCCCTCGATCACCCCGTGATCGACGCCCGCTACGACGGGCCGGTGACGATCTTCTCGGCCACTCCGAGCTCGCCGACTCGGGCCGGCCCGACGATCGGCGAGCACAACGAAGCGGTGCTGAAGGACGTGCTCGGCTTCACCGACGACGAGATCACCGACCTGGCGATCGCCGGTGTGTTGACCTGACGGTCACCGCTCGGGCCGAACCAGCTCCATCGGTGTCGGTCTCGGCGAGGTCGGCCAGGAACTCCGCCGCCAGGTCAGCGCCCCGCCACCGCCGACGCACCTCGGGGGTCGACCGGATCGCGACGAGCGCGTCCTGGTCGGTCGCCGTCGTCGGACGCAGCCGCACCCGTTCGCCGAGCAGTTCGAGGTCGACCTGCTTCATGGTCGGGACGACTGGATTTGAACCAGCGACCCCCTGCTCCCAAAGCAGGTGCGCTACCGAGCTGCGCCACGTCCCGTGTCGGGGGCGAGGCTACCCGGGCGGCCTCGGATCGGGCGCGCGTTGTTCGCCACCGACGACTCGGTGCGCCACACTGGCGGTGATGGCCGACATCCCACAGCACGTGACGATCGAAGACGTCGCCCGCGCCGCGGGGGTGTCGGTCGCGACGGTGAGCCGGGCGCTGCGCGGGCTCGACAACGTCGCGCAGTCGACGCGCGAGAAGGTGGAGCTGGTCGCCGCCGAGCTCGACTACCGGGCCAACCCGGCCGCGGCGCAGCTGGCGACCGGTTCGTCTCGCACGATCCTGATGGCGGTCGCCAACATCGCCGGCTGGTACTGCGCCCAGGTGGTCGGCGGGGCCGAGGCGGTGCTTTCGGAGGCCGGCTACGAGACGCGGGTGATGGGGGTGGCAGGGCCCGATGCCCGAAAGGCGTTCGTCCAGCGCGCACTGCGCATGCACCGCAACGTCGACGGGCTGATCCTGGTCGACCTGCGCCTCGACCCCGACGAGGTCGACGCGCTGCGCGAGACCGACCTTCACGTCGCCACGATCGGCAACGCCTACCCCGGGCTGTCGTCGGTCCGGCCCGACGACATCTCCGCCGCTCGACTCGGCGTCGAACACCTGCTCCGGCTCGGCCACACCCGCATCGCTCTGATCGAGGGCATGCCCGACGACCCGATGAAGACCCAGGTCTCGTGGCGACGCCGCGACGGCTACGAGCAGGCACTCGCCCATCACCAGATCGCCGTCGACCCGGACCTCGTCCAGGCCGGCTACTTCTCCATCGACGGCGCGCAGGAGGCGACCCAGAACCTGCTCGCCCTGGACGACCCGCCCACTGCGATCTTCGCGATCTCCGACGAGATGGCGATGGGCGCGATGGGGGTCATCGGCGACGCCGGTCTCTCGGTGCCCGGCGACATCAGCGTCGTCGGCATCGACGACCACCCGCTGGCGCAGACGGTCGGGCTCACGACGGTGCGTCAGGCGCCGGCGGCGAACGGCGCGATCGCCGCCCGCTGGCTCGTCGACGATCTCGCCTCGGGGACGTGCAACGTCTCCACGCGCGAGGTCGAGATCGACCTCGTCGTCCGTCGCACGACCGGTTCGCCGCCCGGTCACTGACCGCGGTCTGAACGAACCCTCGGTGTGTGCGGGGTGATTCGCGCGTGTGAACAGGGGATTACTTGACCGACTCCGGCTAGCGTGCAAGCGTTTACATTCGGCCCTGGATACCCCTGGGTCCCGGAGGAGGAGACAACCCCTATGAAGAAGCATTGGCTTCTCAAGCTTGTCGCCATGCTGCTCGCGTTCGGCCTCGTGGCCGCCGCGTGTGGTGATGACGACGACGATGACAGCAGTGACAGCGGCAGCTCCGGCGAGGAGGTCTCGCTCGATGGCACGACCGTGACCATCACCGGTCCCGAGCGTGACGACAGCGAAGCCGGCGCCATCCAGGCCGCGCTCGACGTGTTCGCCGAGCGCAACGGCATGACCATCACCTACACCGGTGATGCCGACTGGGAAGCGAACATCAACACCCAGGTCGAGGGTGGCAACCCGCCCAACATCTCGATCTTCCCGCAGCCCGGCAAGCTCGCCGACTTCTTCCGCGACGGCCACCTGGTCGCGCTGAACGACTCGGCCGCCGCCGCCACCGCGTCCAACTGGAGCGAAGCCTGGACCGCCTTCGGCAACGTCGACGGCACCCAGGTCGGTGTTCCGGTCAAGACCGACCTCAAGTCCCTCGTCTGGTACCAGCCGGCGAAGTTCGAGGCCGCTGGCTACGAGGTCCCCGAGACCTTCGACGACTTCACCGCCCTGGTGGGCACCATGATCGCCGACGGCAACACCCCGCTGTGTGTCGGCATCGAGTCGGGCCAGGCCACCGGCTGGACCTACACCGACTGGGTCGAGGACATGATGCTTCGTCTCCACGATCCCGACGTCTACGACGACTGGGTCAACCACGACATCCCGTTCAACGACGACCGCGTCGTCGACGCCATGACCCAGGTCCTCGACCTCTGGAACACCGAGGGCGCCGTGTTCTCCTCGGGCGGTTCGATCGCTGCCACCGCCTTCCAGGACAACGGTGGCCCGCTGGTCGACGGCGACTGCATGATGCACCGTCAGGCGTCGTTCTACGCCGCCTTCTTCCCGGAGGGCACCGCCTTCGCGGACGGGTCCGAGGACGCCGTCGACGTGTTCTACTTCCCGTCGATTCGCGGTGACCGTCCGGTGCTGGGCGCCGGCACCCTCGCGGCCGGCTTCGATGCCGAGCCCGCCACCCACGCCGTGCTGGAGTTCATGAGCACCGCCGAGTACGCCGAACTGCGCCAGGAGGCCCAGGTCGAGCTGCGCGGCGGCGGTCTGTCGGGCTTCCTCTCGGCCGCCAACGGCCAGGACCTCGGCGTGTACGCGCCGCTGGAGCAGTCCTTCATCGACATCCTCGCCACCGCTGAGGTCGTGCGCTTCGACGCTTCGGACCTCATGCCGGCCGACGTCGGTGCCGGTACCTTCTGGACCGAGGGCACCGCAGCCGTGAACGGGGACATCTCCGCACAGGAGGCTGCCGACAACATCGAGGCCAGCTGGCCCTGATCCTGATCGGTCGAGGTGACGAGGGCGCCCCTGCGGCCCCTGTGACCTGAGGCCGGTCCTCCCGGATCGGCTGAACCGATTGCTCGCGCGGGGCGCTGTGGCTACGGCCGCAGCGCCCCGATGCGTTTTCTTCGCCAGGGCCCGAGCGACGGGGTACGGTCGCACAACAGACGAGATTTCGACATTCGTGGGGGGATGAATGGGCAAGATCATCGAGACGTTGATCTTGGTGGTGGGGGCGGTCGGCATCTCGGCCGTGCTCTGGGTCGGTGCCAACCTGTTGTTCGGGCTGGTGCGAAACCAGTGGCAGCGGTTCACGACGATCCTCGGCGCGCTCGCCGGGTACGTGATCTTCTTCCTGCTCGAGGGCAACCGGCTGCTCACCAACCTGGGGGCCGGCACGATCGTGTGGCTCCCGTTCGTCGGTGCGGGGCTCGGCGCCGCCCTCGGATGGTTCCTCGCAGACAACCCGGATCCCGAACGCCGACGCCTGGTGGCCACCGGCGGTCTACTGGCCGTCGGCGTGATCGTCGGAGCACTCATCGACGACGACCTCTGGCCCCGATTCGACTTCGTCAAGCTGATCGGCTTCACCGTCGTGCTCGCCGGCGTCGGCTACGCACTCCCGATGCTGCGACGCACCTTCACCCCGGCGATGTGGGGTGGGGCTGCGGCGGCGATCATGGTCCTCGGTCTCATCGTCGGCGGTGGGATCAACGGCAGCATCCAGGGCGCGGTCTTCTTCGTCGTGATCGCGCTGATCCTCCTGGTGATCGGTGGCAAGACCGAGCTCGACGGCGCCCTCGCCGGCGGTGCGCTCGGCTTCCTCCTCGGTGGATTCGGCGGCGCCGACCTCGGTGACGGCACGGTCGTCGAGTCGATCCTCGCCGCTGCGGTCCCCGCTGGTCTCATCGGCTACCGCATCGGCACGACGACCAGCCCCGACCTCCGCAAGCGGGCGGCGATCGACAACGGCAGCCGGTCGTGGATCTTCCTCACCCCGGCGCTGTCCTTCATCATCGTCACGCTCCTGATCCCGACCATCCGCACGCTCTACCTGTCGTTCCTCGACGCTCGCAGCGAGGCGTGGGCCGGGATCGACAACTACACCGAGTCCTTCACCAACCGCACCAGCTTCGACATCGACGACTGGACCAACATCTTCACCAGCCGGCTGGTCTGGGTCGGTGTCATCATCCTCGTGATCGCCATCGCGGTCGGCGAGGTGCAAAAGACCCGCACCGGCCGACGCTACGAGCTCGGTGGCCCGGCCTTCGGGCCGCTGATGATCGCCTCGACCCTGCTCGTGTTCGGCGTGCTGTCGGTGTTGCGGGGCACGATCATGAACAACCTCTGGTGGGTCTTCACGGTCACCCTCTTCTCGACGGCGCTGGGCCTGGCGATCGCGGTGCTCGCCGACGGCAACCGGTTCGAGTCCATCGCCAAGTCGATCATCTTCATGCCGATGGCCGTCTCGCTGGTCGGCGCCTCGGTGATCTGGCGCTTCATGTACATCGCCCGTGATCCGAGCAAGGAACAGACCGGTGTGATCAACAAGGTCTGGACCGAACTCGGCTTCCTGTCGACCGGGAGCGGCCTGCCGACACTGATCGGCGCGATCCTGCTCGGCTTGTTGGCCCTGGCCGCCTTCGCCTGGTGTGCCCGGTTGCTGGTCCGGGGCGAGTACCTCAACGCACCGTTGCCGGCGATCGCCGCCTTCGGCATCGGCTATGTGTTCCTGCGCTACATCGGGATCTTCGGCGATGGTGTCGGCGGCTTCCGGGTCCTCGACGACGGCACCGTCGAAGCGAACCCGGTGCTGTTCGTCCAGGAGCAGCCGTTCAACAGTGTCTGGCTGATGGTGATCCTCATCTGGATCCAGACCGGATTCGCCATGGTGATCCTGTCCGCCGCGATCAAGGCGGTGCCCGACGAACTGCTCGAGGCGGCCCGAGTCGATGGGGCCACCGAGTCCCAGGTGTTCTGGCGGGTCACCCTCCCCCAGATCGCCACGACGATCGGGGTGGTGGTCACGACCATCATCGTGTTGGTCATGAAGGTCTTCGACATCGTCAAGGTGGTGACCAACGGCAACTTCGGCACCCAGGTGCTGGCGAACGACATGTTCCAGCAGGCGTTCCAGTTCCAGAACCGGGGACGAGGCGCCGCCCTGGCGATCATCTTGTTCATCTCGGTCCTGCCGGTGATGGTCACCAACATCCGCCGCATGCAGCGAGAGGAGGCCTGAGATGACCGATCGGATCTACAACGTCTTCCGCAGCGTCCCGGGCTGGATCCTCTGGGCGATCGTCGTTCTGTGGTCGTTGCCGACCCTCGGCATCTTCGTCAACAGCTTCCGCTCGCGCGACGAACAGCGCGGCGATGGCTGGTGGACGGTCTTCGGGGACGACGACGCCCTGAGCTTCGACAACTACGACGAGATCCTCGAGACACAGTCCGGCATCTCCTTCGTCGACTCGATGCTCAACAGCTTCTCGATCTCGGTCCCGGCGACGATCATCCCGATCGCCATCGCCACGTTCGCGGCCTACGCGTTCGCGTGGATCGACTTCCCCGGTCGCAAGCAGCTGTTCATCGCGACGGTGTCGCTGTTGGCGATCCCCCTGCAGGTGGCACTCATCCCGCTGCTGCAGCTCTATGTCGGTGGTGCGCACCTGACGCTGCCGATCCTCGACAAGACGGTCACGATCATCCCGGACTTCGATCTGGCGGGCACGACGACCGCGGTGTGGCTCACCCACGCCGGCTTCGCGCTGCCGTTCGCGATCTTCCTGATCCACAACTACATCTCGCAGCTGCCACGCGACGTGTTCGAGGCGGCCCGCATCGACGGCGCCGACCACTTCACGATCTTCTGGCGGCTCGTGGTGCCATTGTCGGTGCCGGTGATCGCCGCGTTCGCGATCTTCCAGTTCCTGTGGACCTGGAACGACTACCTCATCGCCAACACGATGGCCGGCTCCAACCCCGAGGCGATCCCGACCACGATCCTCGTGGCGAACCAGGCGGGCGACTTCGGCCGAAACGAGCACGTGCTGCCGGCGGCGGCGTTCCTGCAGGCTGCGGTGCCGTTGGTGGTCTTCTTCAGTCTCCAGCGCCACTTCGTGCGCGGCCTGCTGGCCGGTTCGGTGAAGGGCTAGCCGGGACGGGTCAGCGAAGGAACTCTGCGAGCATCACCGGTCGGCCCTCCTCGATCGACCGGTGGGCCGCGGCGCCGATCGCAACCGACAACAGACCGTCCTCGACGCTGACCTCCGGCTCACTGATGCCGAGGACCGCCTCGCGGAACTTCTGGTGCTCGACATAGCTCGAACCGTCGTGGAGTCCTTCGTAGCGGATCGACTCGTCGTGGACGTGGTGTGCTTCGGCGTCACCGATCCAGTGCTCGCCCCGACGCCCGATGTAGACGACGTCCTCGGGGATCAGCGCCTCGACCTTGCCCTTCTCGCCGACGACGCTCAGACCCTCCTGGTTGTGGGTGGCCTCGGCGAACATGCAGAGGTCGAGCATGCCGCGGCCGCCGTCGTCGAAGTCGACGATCACATAGGCGTTGTCGAGGATGTCGGGAACACGGCCGTCGTACACCTCGTCGAGATGGTTGACGTCCTGGGCGCCCGAGGCGAACACGCGGACGGGTCGCCCGGGCATGATGTGGCACATCAGGTCGAAGAAGTGACAGCACTTCTCGACGAGGGTGCCGCCGGTGTTCTCCGAGAACCGGTTCCAGTCTCCGACCTTCTCGAGGAACGGGAATCGGTGCTCCCGGATCGAGATCATGCGCGGGGTCCCGACCGCACCCGCCTCGACCTCGTCGATCAGTCGGGCGATCGGTGGCATGTAGCGGTACTCGAGGCCGACCCAGGTCACGGCTTCGCGCCCCTCGGCGAGGTCGAGCACGGTGTAGCAGTCCTCGACGGTCGTGCAGAGCGGCTTCTCGACGAGGATGTGGAGATCGGTGGCCAACAGGTCGCACAGGACGTCGACGTGGGTCATGTTGGGCGACGCGACCACGACGGCGTCGCACACGCCGTCGGCGATCATCGCCTGGTGGTTGGTGTAGTGCGCGGCGTTGGGCACGAGCGACCCTGCGTACTCCCGACTGCCCGGGTCGGGGTCGGCGATGGCGGTGACCTCGACCCCGTCGGTGTGAACGAGGTTCTCGATGTGTTCGACACCCATCATGCCGCTGCCGATGATGCCGTATCTGAGCGTGCTCACGATGCCCCCGGGGTGCACTGTCGATCAGGATGTAAGCGCTTACATCTGAGCGGTTAGCATACGGGCATGACGCAGTCTCTCGTCCACACCGAGCCCCGCGCCCTTCCCGGTGGCCTCGACCCGATCGGCCCGCTCGGCTTCGGGACCTGGCGCTTCACCACCGACGATCTCGCCGCAGCCCAGGGTCTCGTGGAGACCGCACTCGACCTCGGCATGAACCTCGTCGACACCGCCGACGTGTACGGGCTCGACTACAACGGCTCGGGGTTCGGCGGCAACGAGGAGCTGCTCGGCAAGGTGCTGGCCCAGTCGCCCGGTCTGCGCGACCGGATGGTGCTGGCGACCAAGGGCGGCATCATGCCGCCGCTGCCGTACGACTCGAGCGATGCCTACCTGCGCAGCGCCGTCGAGGCGAGTCTGCAGCGGCTCGGCGTCGACGTCATCGACCTCTACCAGATCCATCGGCCCGACATGTTCGCCCATCCGGGACAGGTCGCCGCCACCCTGGCCGGGCTCGTGATGGAGGGCAAGATCCGTGCGGTCGGCATCTCCAACCACACGCCGGCACAGCACGACGCCCTCGCCGCGCACCTCGGCGATCTCCCGATCGCCACCAGCCAGCCCGAGTATTCGCCCGCCGAACTCGGCCCGCTGCGCGACGGCACCTTCGACCGCTGCATGCGAGACGGTGTCGTGCCGCTGGCGTGGAGCCCGCTGGGTGGCGGGCGGCTCATGTCGGGCGAGGGGGTCCGCCCCGAACTCGTCGCCACGCTCGACGAACTCGCCGAACGAGAAGGCGTCGACCGCTCCGCCATCTGTTACGCCTTCGTGCTGGCCCATCCGTCGGCGCCCGTGGCCCTGTTGGGCACCCAGAACCCCGAGCGGCTTCGCTCCGCCGTCGCCGCGCTCGAGGTCACCCTCGACCGGGCCGACGTCTACCGGATCGTCCAGGACAGTGAAGGAGTGCCGCTCCCGTGAGTGCGCCCGTGGAGATCAGCTGGTTCGGCGCCCTATGCGACGACGACTACGAGTTCCTCGGGGTCCCCGACCCCTCTTTGCAGAGCTCGTGGGACCACTGCCGAGACATCGTGCAGACCGCCGACCGCAACGGGTTCGACAACATCTTGTTGCCCTCGGGTTACCAGCTCGGGATCGACTCGACCGCGTTCGCCGCCGCGATCGCCACCCACACCGAGCAGATCAACCTGCTGCTGGCGGTGCGCATCGGCGAGATGTGGTTGCCCCAGCTCGCCCGGCAGCTCGCCACGATCGACCAGATGGCTGGGGGCCGGCTGACGATCAACATCATCAGCTCCGACATGCCCGGGCAGACCCTCGACTCCGAGCCCCGCTACCGCCGCACGGTCGAGTTCATGCGCGGTCTCCGGTCGTTGCTCGACGGCGACCGGTTGGAGATCGACGGCGAGTTCGCCCAGTTCGACCTCGACCCGCCGCGAATCGCCACGGTGAACCCGGGCTGCCCGCCGATGTACTTCGGCGGCTTCTCCGAAGCGGCCAAGCAGTGCGCCGCCGAGGCCGCCGACGTGTTCCTCACCTGGCCCGACACGGTGGCGTCGGTGGGCGACACCATCGTCGACATGCGCAGCCGGGCCGACGCCTTCGGTCGAGAGCTCACCTATGGCCTGCGCGCCCACATGATCGTCCGCGAGACCGAAGCGGAGGCCCGTGCCGCGGCCGATCGGCTGCTCTCCAAGCTCGATCTCGATACCGGCGAGCAGATCCGCAACAAGTCGCTCGACACCCGGTCGGCCGGCGTGTCGCGCCAGAACGAGCTCCGTGACGGAGCCGACGACGACGGCTACGCCGAGGCCAACCTCTGGACCGGTGTCGGCCGGGCCCGGTCCGGCGCCGGTGCGGCGATCGTCGGCGACCCGGATCAGGTCGTCGCGAAGCTGAAGGCGTACCAGGAGGTCGGCGTCGACGCCTTCATCTTGTCGGGTTACACCCACATCGCCGAGTGCGATCTCGTCGCCGAGCACGTGCTGCCCAACATCGAGCATTCGGCGCTTCGACCCCGCCTCTGAGACCCCGCCGCGGCTCGCGGCGTCGGCGGTCGTTCGGCTGCGGGGCCAGGTGCGGCGCGCGCTAGCGAGCGCGGGGGAGCCCGAGATGGCCTTCGGCCACCATGTTGCGGTTGATCTCGCTCGTGCCGCCGTAGATGGCGGTGACGGGGGAGTGCCGCAGCGCCTCCTCGATCAGGCCGCCCTGGTGGGCTTCCGGCGACTCGAGGGTCAGCAGCGCCTCGGCGCCCATCATGTCGTGGATCTCACGGCAGTGACGCTTGAAGGTCTCGCTGGCGAAGAGCTTCGTCATCGACCCTTCGACCCCGAACATGACGCCCTCGTTGGCGAGGTCGGCGCAGTGATATGCGAACCCGCGGCAGACCTCGACGTCGATCTGGGCCCGGATCAGGCGCTCGCGCACCGCCGGGTCGTCGATCGGCCGAGTGCCGTCGGCCCGCTCGTGCGTGGTCGCCCAGTCGATGCCGGCATCGATGACCGGCGGTGACATGAACTGGCCACCGGCGATGCCGCGCTCGTACTTCAGCGCCGTCTTCATCACGGCCCAGCCGCCGTTGACGTCGCCGACCCGCCAGTCGTCGGAGAGCCGCACGTCGTCGTAGAACGTCGCATTGGACCGTTCGGTCGCCATGGTCGGCACCGGCTGGATCTCGATGCCCGGTGTGTCGAACGGCACGAGGAAGAAGGTCAGGCCCTTGTGCTTGGGCACGTCGGGATCGGTGCGGGTGAGCAGGATGACGTAGTCGGCGATGTGGGCCATCGTCGTCCACATCTTGGCGCCGTTGATCACCCACTCGTCGCCGTCCTTCACGGCTCTGGTGGCCGCCGCGGCGACGTCGGAGCCCGACTCCGGCTCGGTGTAGCCGAACGACGTGAGGGCCTCGCCGTTGAACAGCCGGGGGACCACCTTCTCCTTGAGATGGTCGCTGCCGTGCTCGAGCAGGATCGCTGCCGTGATCACGGTGACACCCATCGCGTCGATCGGTGCTCGCGCCAGTTGCATCTCCTCGTTGAGCACGATCGACTCGAGGGCGGTGCGGCCACCGCCGCCGAGCTCCTTGGGCACCGGGCCGGCCAGCCAGCCCTTGGCGGCGAGTGCGGCGTGGAGATCGGGCACGTGCATGGTGCCGTCGTGGGTGACGTCGAGCATCGACTCGTCGAAGTTCTCGGCCAGGAACGCCTTGACCTCGGTGCGGAAGGCCTCGACCTCGGGCGGGAAGCTGAAGTCCATCAGGCGGCTCCCTTCACCGGTCCGAATTCGGCGTCGGCGAGACGGGCGTACTCCGTGGCCGGGTCCCCGAGCTGGAGGATCCAGGCCGTGGCGTGGCGGTGGTAGAGCTGGATGTCGTACTCCTCGGAGAAGCCGTAGCCACCGTGGTACTGCACCGATCGGTCGGCGGCGAAGCGGGCCGACTCGGCGGCGAAGAGCAGCGCCATGCCGGCGAGGCGTGATGCTCCCGGTTGGTCGGTCTCGAGGGCCCACACGGCTCGCTGGGCGAGGAGATGGGCGCCTTCGACGGAGGTGGCGGCGTCGGCGAAGCCGTGCTGGAGCGCCTGGAAGGTGCCGATCAGCACGCCGAACTGGATGCGCTCCTTGGTGTAGGCGACGCCGATCTCGATGGCGCGCTTGGCGAGCCCGACGTAGGCGACGGCCGTGAGGGCTCGCCATTCGTCGAGGGTGCGTTGCCAGCCGTCGGCATCGATCGCCACGGGCTCGGCGGCCGAGAGATCGCGGTGGGCGAGGGGGAGGTCGGCGGTGTTGGGCAGCTTCTCGCCCGGCGCACCTCCGCGGGTCAGACCGGTGGTGCCGTCACGGTGGTGCAGCACGACCTCGGCGACCGAACCTGCGGGCACGAGGCGAGCGACGCCGTCGACGGGGGAGCGGAGGGCGACGGTGGCGAGCACGGTGCCGGCCGCGAGTTCGGCGACGAGATCGTCGTGGCCACCCGCCCGGGCCAGGGCTCGTGCCGTGACGACGTGCTCGATGAGCGGGACCGGTGCGAGGTGAGCGCCGGCGACGTCGACCACCACGGCCAGGTCGATCAGGCCGACGCCGGCGCCGCCCACCGACTCGGGGAGCGCCATGCCGGGAGCACCCATGGCCGACAGTGCGCCCCACAGGGTGGGATCGAACCCGGAGCCTTCGGCCGCCGCTCGAACGGTCGTCGGCGGGCTCTCGTTGGCGAAGAAGTCGTGGAAGGCGTCGCGAACAGCGAGTTCGTCCTCGGTGAGCCGGGTGCGCATGGCCGCCATCATCGCCGCTCGGGAGAGCGAGCAGAAAACCCTGGAGAACATATTGACATCTGTCGATGTATTGGTAGCGTATCGATCATCGTCAATGCATCGACAGAAGTCGATACGAGCGATACGCTTCACCCCGATCCAAGGAGACCCCATGCGCCTGCAACTCGCCCTCGACGTCAGCGACATCGACGAAGCCGTCGAGTTCTATTCGAAGCTCTTCGACGCCGAGCCCTACAAGCGCAAGCCCGGCTACGCGAACTTCGCGATCGAGAACCCGCCGCTGAAGCTGGTCCTCTTCGAGAACCCCGACAACGCCGGCAACATCAACCACCTCGGCGTCGAGACCGAGACCTCGCAGCAGGTCGAGGCCGCCGAGGCCCGGATGGACGAGTCCGGCCTCGACACCACCGGCGTCAACGACAACGTCTGTTGCTACGCCGGAAAGACCGAGACCTGGGTGGTCGGCCCCGACAATGCCCGCTGGGAGTGGTACGTCAAGACCTCCGACGAGACCGAATTCGGCACCGACGCCATCGCCAGCTTCAAGAGCGAAGCCGTCGCCGTCGGTGGGAGCGACAGCGCCTGCTGCCCCTGAGACCGGGCGCTCGCCCGGCTGACGACCACGAACCCGCCGTCGAGCGATGGCGGGTTCGTCGCGTCTACCGGGGGATGTCGCGCCAGGCCTGCGACTTGTCGTACCCCGGCTCGCGCGGCAGCCCGAGCGCACGTTCCCCGAGGTTGTTGCGGAGGACCTCGTTGGTCCCGCCGCCGATCGAGATGCTGAAGCGGCCCATCAACTCGACCTGGGCCCAGACCGACTCCCGGGACGGGCCGACGAGCGCCTCCGGGCCCCGGAGCGCCATCGCCAGCTCACCCGTCCGCACCTTGTTGTCGGCGGTCATCAGCTTGATGAGACCCGGATCGATCGGTGGCATCTCGCCCCGGCGGATCGCCTGCTGGATCGATTCGCCCATCCACCCGACGACGCGCTCGCGGATGACGACATCGGCGAGTCGTTGGCGGACGTTCGGATCGGTATCGAGCCCGCCGGCGGCGGCGAGGGTTCGTAGGTTCACGCTCGCCGGGGTCTTGGGCCCGCCGCCGATGAAGGCGGCCTCGTTGGCGAGCACGGTGCGCGTCACGGCCCAGCCGTCGTCGATCTCGCCCACGACCTGATCGATCGGGATGCGCACCTCGTCGAGGAACACCTCGTTGAAGTGGGCCGAGCCGTTGATCTGCACCAGCGGGCGGACCTCGATCCCAGGCGAGGACATGTCGACCAGAACGAAGGTGATCCCCCGATGCTTGGGTGCGTCGGGATCGGTCCGAACCAACAGGAACGCCCAGTCGCAGAACTGCGCGGCGCTGTTCCAGACCTTCTGACCGCTGACGACGAGCTCGTCGCCGTCGCGCTCGGCCCGGGTGGCGAGCGAGGCGAGATCCGAGCCGGCCCCTGGTTCGCTGAACAGCTGACAGAAGGTCAGCTCGGCCGACAGGAGTTTTGGGAGGAACGCCTGCTTCTGCGCCTCGGATGCGTGGCGCAACAGCGCGGGTCCGAGCATCGCCGTACTGGCGCCCGGGAACCCGGTCTGTTCCTGGTAGTCCGCCGACACGTCGCGGTGGATGCGGGTCATCCACGACGCTCCGCCGCCCCCGCCGTAGGCATCGGGCCAAGCGATGCCCATGAACCCGGCCGCGGCGAGGCGCGACTGCCAGCGGCGACTGTCCTCGAAGTGCGCCCGCTCGGCCTCGTGGTCGGCGTGCACGTTGACCGCCCAGGGGTCCGTCGCTGCTCGGGGGGTGGCGTTGGACTCGTACCAACGGCGAACGTGGGCCTCGTACTCTTCGGGCGTCTCGGCGGCCATGGCGGCGGACTGTACCGCCGGCGTTCGCCTCAGTTCGATTCGGTGAGCCCGGCGATGATCGAGTCGACGGCCATCTGCACGAGCACGTCGTATTCGTCGTCGGGGAGCTGCAGGACCTCGGTGCGCATGGCGACTCCGGTCGCGGCGCCCCAGATCAGATGCGCGGCCGACGAGTCGGTGCGCAAGCTCCGGCCCTCGGCGGTCGCCCGCTCGCCGACGCGGCGCATCCCGACGCTGAGGAGACGTTCGTGGGCGTCGGTCAGCGCGGCCAGCGCATCGGAGGCCTCGCGCGTCCGGGAGATCTCGGCGAACTCGAGCTGCCAGCGGCCGAGATCGGTCCAGGTCTGGCGCACCCATCGGAACATCGAGACGAGCAGCTGCTCGAGGGTGATGTTGCCCGGCAGCGTCTCGAAGGCGGCGACGCCCTGGTTGAGGCGCGTCGTGTAGAGCTCGGCGTAGATCTCGTCCTTGCCCGCGAACCACTGGTAGAGCGCTCCCGCGCTGACGCCTGCGCGGCGTGCCACTTCTCGCATGTTGAGGCCGGCCCACCCGGACTCCTCGAGGATGCTCGCTGCTGCGTTGACCACATCGATTCGCCGCTGGACCCGGTCGCCTCTCGCCGTAGGTCGATCCAAGCTCATGGCGGCACGCTAACACTTTGGTCCGTGGCTGATGAGACACGCTGCGTGAGAAAAGGCCGGTGTGACGCAGCGTGAGATGGAATGAACTACGTTCAAACTCGCTCCGATCACCCCGACAGCGGTCGAGTCGCCGCGGTGGGTTGGTTTGAGGCCGCGCCGATGCGTCGGGCAGACTGACCCCATGTCTGAGGCCTACATCGTCGACGCCGTCCGCACCCCGACCGGGAAGCGAGGGGGCGGTCTCGCCCACGTGCATCCTGCCGATCTCGGCGCGGCCAGCCTCCAGGCGCTGATCGAGCGCACCGGCGTCGACCCCGAGGCGGTCGAGGACGTCATCTTCGGCAACGTGGACTCCGTCGGCGGCCAGGCCGGCGACATCGCCCGCACCTGTTGGCTCGCCGCCGGGCTGCCCCAGCACGTGCCCGGCACGACGGTCGACCGCCAGTGCGGGTCGGGCCAGCAGGCGGTCAGCTTCGCCGCGATGGGGGTCATGGCCGGGGTGCAGGACCTGGTCGTCGCCGGCGGCGTGCAGCAGATGTCGCAGATCCCGATCTCCTCGGCGATGACCCTCGCAGGCGAGCTCGGCTTCGACGACCCGTTCAGCGGCTCCGACGGGTGGGTCGACCGCTACGGGACCCAGGAGGTCTCGCAGTTCCGGGGCGCCGAACTGATCGCCGAGAAGTGGGACATCACCCGCAGCCAGATGGAGGCGTTCGCGTTCGAGAGTCACGAGCGGGCGATCCGTGCGATCGACGAGGGGCGCTTCGACAACGAGATCGTGCCGGTCGGCGACTGTGTGATGGACGAAGGGCCCCGACGAGGCGGTTCGCTCGAGAAGATGCAGCAACTCCCGACCCTCATCGAGGGGGGACGCATCACCGCTGCCGTCGCCAGCCAGATCTCCGATGCGTCGGTCTCGTTGCTCATCGCCAGCGAGCGGGCGGTCGAGGAGCACGGTCTCACGCCGCGGGCTCGCATCCATCACATGAGCGTGCGGGGCGACGACCCGATCTACATGCTCACCGGCCCGATTCCGGCCACCGCCCATGCGTTCGAGAAGACCGGCATGGGTGTCGACGACATCGACCTGTTCGAGTGCAACGAGGCGTTCGCCAGCGTGCCGCTCGCTTGGATGATCGAACACGACATCCCCCACGAGAAGGTCAACGTCAACGGCGGGGCCATCGCCCTCGGCCATCCGCTCGGCGCGACCGGTGCCAAGCTGATGACGACCCTCCTCAACGAGCTCGAGCGCACCGGCGGCCGCTACGGCCTCCAGACCATGTGCGAAGGCGGCGGTCAGGCCAACGTCACCATCATCGAGCGCCTGTGATCCGCTGATGGCCGAGCTCGCCACCGGCAAGATCGTCTTCGTCACCGGTGGCGCCAGCGGTATCGGCCGGGCGGCCGCCACCGCGTTCGCCGCCGAGGGCGCCGCCCACGTGGTCGTCGCCGATCTCGACATCGCCGGCGCCGAGGTCACGGTGGCGGGGCTGCCGGGGCCCGGCTCGTCGGTCGCCCTCGATGTCACCGACGACGACGCGGTCGCCGCCGCCGTCGACGAGATCGTCGCCGACCACGGACGCATCGATGTCGCCTTCAACAACGCCGGGGTCAACGACATCCCCCGCGCCTTCCACGACCTCGACGCCGACGCCTGGGACCGCATGATCCGCGTCAACCTGAGCAGCGTGTTCCTGTGCATGAAGCACGAGTTGCGTCACATGGTCGCCGCCGGACGGGGCGCGATCGTCAACACGTCGTCGGGGGCGGGTGTGGTCGCGGCGCCAGGGCTGCCCCACTACACCGCAGCCAAGCACGGGGTGGTCGGTCTCACGAAGGCGGCGGCGCAGGAGTACGCCCGGCAGGGCATCCGGGTGAATGCAGTGCTGCCCGGTTCGACGGACACGACCATGTTGCAGTCGTTCATCGCCGGCGACGAGGGCATGGCCAAGATCATCGCCTCCTCCAATATCCACGGACGCTTGATCGAGCCGGCCGAGATCGCCGCTTCCGTCGTCTGGCTCGCATCGGACCAGGCGGGGATGGTCAACGGACAGTCGCTGATCGTCGACGGCGGCGGGATCGTCCGCTGACCACCGCGCCGCTCGCTCCCGGATCCGTGTCGCTGCGGCTGTACCCCCACGACCTCGACGCGCCCGACCAGGTCGACGTGCTTCGGCGACAGGCCGCCCAGGCGTCCGCCCTCGGGTACGACGGAGTCATGGTCTCCGAGCACCACGCCGACTTCCCCGGCTACCTGCCGAACCCGGTGCAGTTGGCCGGCCTGCTCCTCGACGCGATGCCCACCGGCTGGGCGGCACCGTGTCCGATGCTGTTGCCTCTCAAGCCCCATGCGCTGATCGTCGAGGACCTGGCGTGGCTCTCGGCGGCTCACCCTGGCCGGGTCGGTGTGGGGTTCGCCGCCGGCGCGCTGCCCGTCGACTTCGAACTGGCGGAGGTCCCCTTCGCGGAGATCGTCGACCGCTTCACGACCGCCCTGCCGCTGGCCGTGGCTGCGTTGCGCGGCGACGCGCCCGAACCGCTCGGCCGCGATCGCGCCGTTCGGCGGCTCGCCGACGATCCGATGCCGGTGGTCGTCGCCGCCCAGAGCCCTGGGGCATGTCGGCGGGCGGCTCGCCTCGGGTGTGGCGTGCTCTACGACAGCCTGCAGGCGCCGGAGGTCTCGGCCCGCCTGGGCGCAGCGCATCGCGAGGCCGGTGGACGGACCGGGCGGGTCTTGATCCGCCGGGTGTGGATCGGCGACCCGCCGGTCGAGGAGATGGCCGCCCAGATGGCCCACTACCGCAGCTATGCCAACGATGCGGCGGTCGGCAACTGGAGCGACGATTCGCTGGTCCACGGCGAGACGCCCGTCCAGGCCGCCGACGCGCTGCTGGCGGTGATGCGCGCATCCGACTGCGACACCGTGAACGTCCGGGTCCACGTGAAGGGTCTGACCCCCGAGGTCGTCGACGCGCAGCTCCGACACCACGGTGCCTTCGTCGAGCGCGTCCGGGCCGGCCTGCGCTTCTGATCCTCCACCCCCGGAGTCCTCAGGCCCTCCGTCGACATGCCGATGGATCGGTGTGACGTCTTCCGCGATGCCGTCGGATCTGGACCCCGCCTCCCAGGCGGCGTTCGATCAGAAGCTGGATTCGATGCAGCGCCGCGAGGCCGACCGCCGAGCCGCGGCGCACATGTGGCATGCCCACCACTGGCCCGACGAATACCACCGCTGCGTGACGGTCGGTGGTCGTCCCGTCTGCCGGCGATGCCTCACGCTGTACCCGGCCGCCATCGTCGTCGGTCTCGCCTTCGTGTTCGGGGTGTCGCTGTGGCCGGCCGCGGCCGACCCGTGGCTGATCTGGGCGTTGTGCCTGCCGGCCACCGCCGACTTCGTCCTGGAGCAGGCGGGCGTGATCCGGTACTCCGCTCGTCGTCAGGTGATCACCACCGCACTGCTCGCTCCGGCGCTCGGTCGCGGGTTCGGGTACGAACTCACCGACAGTTGGTCCTGGGAGTTCTGGGGGCCGGTCCTCGTGTTCTGCACGATCTGGTTCATCGCGACGCTGATTCGTCGCACCGACGCCATCCCGCTTGAGCCCGTCCATGGCTGAGTACCAGGCGACCTTCACCGTCGACGCCCCGCCCGAGGAGGTCGTCGCCTATGTCGCCGACCTGCGCAACCTCACCCAGTGGGACTCGTCGGTTCGCGGCGCGACGCTGGCCTCCGACACCGGCCCTGCGGTCGGCCGGACCTTCGACGTCGTCGTCGGCTTCTATGGCCGCGAGCTCGAGGCCGTCTACGAGATCGTCGAGTACGACTGCCACTCGACGGTGGCCTGGACCATCGACGGCAAGGCGTCGGGAACCGCTCGGGTCGAGGTTCGCGGCGACGGTGACTCGAGCGCGGTGGAGTACCGGCTCGAACTATCGATGAAGGGGCTCGCCAAGCTCCTCGACCGCGGGCTCAACGTCGCCCTCGAAGGCATCGGTGAGAACGCCGAGCGCGGTCTGCAGCGTCAGTTCCGGCGCTGACGCGCCGAAGGGTCGGTCTCAGACGAGCGCGCCGTCGACCTTGGCCATCGCCGCGTCCTCGTCGACGTCGAGGGCGAAGGCCAGCTCCGAGACGAGCACGTTGCGGGCCTTGGTGTAGAGCGACTTCTCGCCGGCCGAGAGTCCCTTGGCGTTGTCGCGCAGGGCGAGGTTCCGGACCACCTCGGCGACCTGGTAGACGTCGCCGCTCTTCAGCTTCTCCTGGTGGTTCTTGAAGCGGCGAGACCAGTTGGCGGGCTCGCGGACATCGCGCTTGGCCAACACCTCGAAGAGATCCTCGACGTCCTCCTCCGAGATCGGCCATCGCATGCCGACCTCGTCGGCCTTGTCGACGGGCACCGCGAGCGTCATCTCACCGTGGGCCATCCGAAGCACCAGGTACTCGGTCTCTTCACCGAACGCCTTGCGCTTCTCCTTCTTCTCGATGACCGCCGCACCGTGGTGCGGGTAGACGACACGATCGCCGGGCTTGAAGCTCATCCAGGAACCATCCTCGGGGTAAGGCCACGCAGGTCTTTCAGGATGCCAGCTGGGGGTGCGTTCGCAAACGCGGGGCGCGCCACTTCGCGGCGGCACATCGTGCCTACGATCGGCGACGTGCGTCGGGATTGGATCCTCGCGGTGGTGGCGATCGCGTTGTTCGTGGGCGCCGGCGGTGCCTACGTCGCCGAGACCCGCATCGCAGCGCCGGCCCCCTTCAGCGCCACCGCGCAGCCGGTCGCCGTGGCGCCCACCGTCGGCCGTCTCGTCACCCCGACACCCGACGCCCGCGACGTCTCACCCTACGAGGGCTACGGCACCTGGGTCGACGTGTTCGACTTCTCGCCGCCGTACACCGGAGGGTCGCCGAGCGTGACCCCGGCGGATCTCGACGAGATGGCGTCGGCCGGGGTGCGCACGATCTATCTGCAAGCCGCTCGACTCGACGACCGGTCGCCCGACGGGCTCGAGGGCCGGTGGCTGCTCGCGGAGTTCGTGTTGCGAGCCGAGGCCCTCGGCATCGAGATTGTGGCGTGGTACCTGCCGAAGTTCCCTGGCGACGGCACCGACGAGGACCGCCTCGCCCAGATGTCGGACTTCGAGGTGCTCGGCCGTCGTTTCGACGGCATCGGGGTCGACATCGAATGGACCCGCGACAACGACGACGAGACCCGAACGGCCCGGCTGATCGAGCTCAGCGAGACCGTCGCCACCGAGGATCCCGACACCCCGCTCGGCGCGATCGTGCTGCCACCGGTGTTGATCGAGGTCGTCAACACCGCCTACTGGCCCGGATTCCCGTGGGCCGAGATCGAGCCCTACTACGACGTCTGGCTGCCGATGAGCTACTGGTCGTTCCGCACCCAATCGTCGGGCTACAACGACGGGTACACCTACAACGAGGAGTCGATCCGGCGGCTTCGAGACAACATCGGCGACCCCGACGCGCTGGTGCACGCCATCGGTGGGATCGGCGGCATCGACGGCATCGACGACCCCGAGAACCCCGAGGAGCCGTTGGCCTCGATCGAGCAGTTCGAGGGATTCCTGGCGTCGTTGGCCGACACCGGCTCGATCGGTGGCTCGATCTATGACTGGGCCACGCTCGACGACGCGGCCCGAGCCCGCCTCGCCGAACTGTTCAACGCCGGCTGAGCGCCGCATCGACCCGCCCGGCGTCGGCCGGGCGAAGCAGCTCGAACAGGTCGGCGAGCACGGCCTCCGATTCGGGGAGTGCGGCCAGCGCGTGCCGGGCGAACGAACCGTCGTCGAACCAGCGGGCGAGCGGTGCCGACACCGGGGGCCATCGCGCCCGCCCCTCGGCGACCTGGAACCGAAGGACCGTCCACGACGGCGCCGTCCGCGCCCGGTGCCGCAACACCTCGGGGCTCGTGGACGGGCCCGACGTGCCACCGGGGTGGAGGCGGGCGAGACCGCTCCAGCCGGGCGGCTCACCGAGGGGTGCGTCCAGCGACGCCCGAAGCGCGCGATCGAGCCACACCGCGTCGACCAGCTCGCCCACCGGTCGCTCGGGCGGCGCGGTCGCCAGCCCCATCGACCGTCGGGCCAGGTCGAGCAGCAGCGGGGCGTCCTGCAGCGAGCCGTTGCGGTGATCGCCGTCGACGACGATCGCCTCACCCCAGCGATCGACCGCCAACACCGGCGCATGGCCGGGACCGAGCGTGACCGCGACCGCATCGACCGCCGCGCCGAACCGGACCCCGAGCAGGGCGAACGGATCGGGATCGGCGCGACCCACGGGTACGAGCCGACCCTCGATCACGACGGTGGCGCCGCCACGACCGAGGACGTCGTCGGCGAGTTCGAGCAGGGTGGGAGCCATGACACCTCTCATGACGAGGCGACGCAGTGTCGCCCGGGAACGAGAGGGGGAAGTGACGCTCGGGGTCCGGCCACCGTGCCCGACGGGTGTGACAGGCACTCGCTGCCATCCGACAGGCACCCGCTGTCACACCCCGTCGGCAGGGTGTCGGGGTGTCGCACAGCGGGCCCTTCGGGTCCGCCTAGGATCGCCATTCGACTTTGGAGAGTTCGTCGTGACCGACCGTCGCAAGACCACCGCCACCACCGCCTTCGGTGTGGGCCGCCGAGAGAGCCATGACGCGTCGGACTTCTACGCGCGGTTCACGCCGCCCGAGATCAGCACCGACGACACCGTCGCGGTCGTGCCCGAGTCGATCGGGCCGATCCACAATCGCGACAGCCGCGACATCGCCGACGTCTTCCCGGCCAACTCCGTCGCCCTGGTCGTCACCTCACCGCCGTACTTCGTGGGCAAGGAGTACGAGCTGGCCGTCACCGGCGACCCCGAGACCCGAGGCGCCGCCCCGGCGGTGCCGACCTCCTACCTCGACTATCTGCAGATGCTCCACGACGTCTTCGCGTCGTGTGTCGAAGTGCTCGAGCCGGGCGGCCGCATCGCCGTCAACGTCGCCAACCTCGGCCGCAAGCCCTACCGCTCCCTCAGCGCGGACGTGATCTCGATCCTCCAGGACGATCTCGGCCTGCTGCTGCGGGGCGAGATCATCTGGCAAAAGGCCGAGGGCGCGACCGGTTCCGTCGCCTGGGGCAGCTATCGCAAGGCCACCAACCCCGTGCTGCGCGATCTCACCGAGCGGGTGATCGTCGCCAGCAAGGGTCGCTTCGATCGGGTGGCGCCCAAGGGCCGGGAGTCGACGATGTCGGCCGACGACTTCATGGAAGCCACCCTCGACGTCTGGAAGATCAGCCCCGAGTCGGCCCGCCGGGTGCAGCACCCTGCACCCTTCCCCGTCGAGCTGCCGCGCCGACTGATCGATCTCTACACCTACGAGGGCGACGCCGTCCTCGACCCCTTCCTCGGCTCGGGCTCGACCCTCGTCGCCGCCGAGCGAACCGGGCGTCGCGGCTTCGGCTTCGACCTCGATCCGGAGTACTGCGAGATCGCCGCCGCCCGGCTCGAAGCCGAGCGCGAGCGCCCCCGCATCCGAGCCGTCGAAGTGCTGGGCGAGGATCCGCTCTTCGAACCGCCCGACGACGACGAGGATCGCCAGGAGTTCTTCCAGGCCCGCGCCACCAAGGAGGGCAAGAAGGCCGCCGACATCGCCGAGCAGGTGCTGGTGGACGCCGGGTTCGAGGTGCTGAAGGCGCCGGTGAAGATCCCCAAGGTCGGCGTCCAGTTCAACTTCCTCGTCGCCGACGGCGACGGCCGTCAGTTCTACGTCGACGTGTCGGGCGCGTTCACGACCGTGCGCCCCGGCCTCATGCGCACCGACACGCTCTGGAAGACCCTCGGCCGGATCCACGTGCTCCGGGCCACCGACGAACCCCAGAACCCGAGCCGGGTCCTGGTGCTGACCTCCAACCTGCCCAAGGCCAACAGCGAGGGCGACAAGGCGCTGCGGGCCGTCGGCGTCGACCAGGTGTTCGATGCGATCGAGATGTTCGACGCCGCAGGCGTGAGTCGCCTGCGCGAGTACGCCCGAGGCGACTCGGTGCTCCCGATCCCCGGTTTCTGGACCGAAGCCGACATCGAGGCCTACGAGGCGCAGCAGCGGCGACCCTCGTGACCAACACCGTCGCCTACGCCGTGGTGCACACCGAGCCACCGTCGATCTTCCTGGCCGACGACATCGAGGTGCTCCATCGGGTGCTGGCGCTCGAGGTCGTCGCCCGCACCGATCCGGCGTTGCTCGCCGCCGCGGCGACCGAGATCCGCGATGCACTGCTCGAGGAACGATGGGGCGACGCCGTCGTCGCGTGGATCCGTACGGTCGGAACCGGCATCGATGTCTACGACGGCAAGTCGATCTACACCGCCGACGACCTCCCGGCCGACCTCATCGGTGCCCAGCTCCAATTCACCCGCCTCTTCGGCGGCGATCGCTCACCCACGCTGCGTTCCGCCGGCTGATGGCCGACACCCGCACGGCCGTCAGCGAGATCGTCACCGGTCTCGGGCTGTTCGGCTTCCGCGACCTGGCCCGCGCCATCGCCGCCCGGCCGCGCTTCATCACCAACGTCGACGACACGATCTTCGACGAACTCGACGGGGCCTACGCCTCGGGCCGACACACCGACGTGTTCGAGACGGCGTGGGCGAACGGGCAGCGGTTCGCACGCGCCGATGACGGGCTGCGGGGCCGCCCCCCGTGGAGTGTCGAGTGGAAAGGCCCCCACAAGCCGCCCGCCTACGAGCAGATCCCCGCCGACCTCCGCGTCGATCACGTCTACCTGATCAGCTGCAAGTACGGGTCCAAGATCCTGCAGAACGCGTCGCCCGCGAACCTGTTCGAGCGGGCGCTGGTCGAACGGCGAACGTCGGCGGAGGACTGGTTCGCGGCGGTCGCCCCGACCTCGTACCAGGAGCTCTACGACGCCGCCGTCGCCCACGTCGGGATCACCGACCTGCCCGCATCCGCGCTCGAGCTCGACCGCGACCAGCGGCAACGGTTGCGGCGAGCGCTTCCCGGCCGGTGGCCTGCAGAGCTACGCGAACTCTGGGAGTTGGTCGCGTTCGAGATCGCCCGGAGCAGCGCGGCCCGACTCAAGGCGAACCTCTCGACCAAAGGCGAGCGCGAAGCCTTCGTCTGGCGGCTGCTTCGACTCCAGGCCGCCCCCTACTTCGTGCTCGGCGCGGATCTTCGAGACGCGCCGCTGCACTACCGGGTCACCACCCCGTGGGACTTCCGCTCCCGGTTCTCGCTGCGCAGCATCGACGTGTGGGGCGAGCACGCCGGCCAGCCGCTCGTGCGGTGGCGGGTCGACGTGCACGATCGACATCACGAGAGCGATCGGGTCGTCGAGGGGCACGTCGAGATCCGTTGGAGTCACGGGAAGTTCGCCGGGATGCCGGAGGCGAAGATCTACCTCGACACCCCCCATCACGAGGTGGCCGGCTACGAGCCGCTCGACGACGGCAGCTGATCGACCCAGCGTCGGTGATCGGCCCGCCGCTCGACCAGCGCCCGAGCCAACCGAGCGTCGCTCGCCACATACGCCCGCCGATCCGCAGCCGACAGCTCGTGGATCCGGGTGCGGTCGACCTCGACGATCGGAAGCCCGACGAAACGCGCCAGCGGCTTGAGCCCGCACGAGACCGGGAGCGTCTGGCCGACGTCGGATCGAAACACCTGGTAGCCGTCGAGATGGCGGTGGTGATGCCAGCGGCCCCGAACCCGGGCGGGCTCGCCCGGCAGCGGCACATGGCGGCCCGGGATCGACGGGTCGAACTCGAGCGACAGTCCCAGATCGAGACCCAACCTCGCCGCCCTCCGGGCGATGAACGGCAGATCGAAGCCCGCACCGTTCCAGGTCACCAGCACGCTCGCCGTCAGATCCGCGAGCGCGAGGTCGGCGGCGGCCAACAGGGTCGCCTCGTCGCCGTCGAACACCAGCTCGAACCCTTCGCCGCTCAGCGCCAACGCCACGATCTCGGACCGGCTCGGGTCGAGACCGTCGACGGTCGTGTCGGTTTCGATGTCGAGACCGACGAGCGGGAGTGGGGAGGTGTCGATGTCGGAGATCGTACGGCCAGGCACTGACACCGGTCCGGCTTCGCTCACGGCTCGACGACCTCGACGACGAATCGGGTCGGCCAGAGTTTGCCGGTCAACGAGAAGGTGCCGTCGGGATGTGCGGCGATCCCGTTGAGGACCTCCCGCAGCGGCTCGGTGCTCGCGATGGTGTCGACCAGCGGTCCGGCGTCGATCGTGGCGACGACGTCCCCGTCGGGGGAGATCACCACCACGTCGGACGACCGCCACAGGTTGGCGACCACGTGGCCGTCCACGCACTCGAGTTCGTTGATCGCGGTGACCGGGGCGCCGGCGCGGGTGACGTCGACCGTCGCCAGCAGCCCGAAGTCCGTCGGGTCGCGCCACTGCAGGACCCCGGTTCCGTCGCTCATCGCCAGCCGATCGTCGAGGAGGCACAGCCCCCAGCCCTCGCCGGTGTATTTGAACGACGGCAGTGGCTCGAGGTCGGGGAGCGACCAGCGCCGTGCGGTCTGCTCCTGCCAGGTCAGCTGGATCACGGTGTCGTCGACGACCGTCAGGCCCTCACCGAACTCCTCGGGCGCCAACTCGGCGGCCACCTCGACCGCCCCGGTCGCCGCATCGACGATGCGAACGTCGCTGAGACCACGGATGCCGGTCGATTCGAGCAGGCGGCCGTCGTCGAGGTGTTCGAGGCCCTGGGTGAACGCCGACGGGTCGTGGGGTGCGGTCGACACCACCTCCACCGTCCAGCGGGCCGGGTCGGCCGGGTCGAGCCCGTCGAGCGAACTCGGCCAGCGCTCCACCCGCTCGCCGATGATCGTCTCGTCCTCGTCGCCGGTGTCGGCGCGTTCGGTGTCGTCGGCCCGGGCGGTGGTCTCCGCGGTCGACGGTGCCGTCGTGTCGTTCGCCGGCGCGCCCGTGTCGTCGCCTCCGCACCCGGCCAGGAGGAGCAGGGCGCTGGCGAGGGTGAGCATCGAGGTGCCGACGGGGCGCATCCGGGCAGTCTGTCACCGCCGACGCTGCGACCGACGCCGCCCGATGTGGGCTCACCGACCCGCTGTTCGAGCGACCTTGGGATGCCGAGGAGTGGGCCGTGGGTCCCGGGTCGGAGCGCGCTGCATGGGTCGCAGGAACCCAATTTCAGCTTGTCGTTCACCCGGCCCGGAAAAGTGCCGATGCGCCAAACATGTCGTCGGGTGGATTCTCCACACGGATTCGGGACAGCGCGGTGCTCACCGTGATCGTCCCCCTCGGAGCGGGTGTCGCCAGCACCCTCGCCGTCGCCGCCCTCGTACGCCAGGACGCACTGGAGGCGGCGACGCCGGCGCAGATCGCCGTGATCAGTGGGCTCGCAGCGACCGCGGTCGTGCTGAGCGCCGTGGCACTCCAACGCTGGTTGGGCGCCGCCACCCTCACCCACCTCCGGGAGCTCGAGAGTCGTGCGACCCACGACCAGCTCACCGGGCTTCCCACCCGCGACGAGATCCGAGCACGGCTCGACCGCTCCCTGCAGGAACGGCGTCGCCGAGACGACCAGACCGCCGTGCTGTTCCTCGATGTCGACGGCTTCAAGGGCATCAACGATTCCATGGGTCACGAGGCCGGCGACGAGGTGTTGCGGGCGTTCGCGGCACGGCTGCGGGCGGCGGTTCGCTCGACCGACATCGTCGGCCGGTTCGGCGGCGACGAGTTCGTCGTCATCTGCCCCGACCTCTCCGCCTCGGCGATCGCCGGCGAGATCGCCGAGAACGTCCTCGCCGCATTCGACGAACCCCTCGAGACGCCCGACGCCGAGATCCAGGTGGTGCCCAGCGTCGGCTACGCCGTCGCCGAGTCCGACACCGACACCTCCGCCGACGAATTGATCGGCCGAGCCGACCAGGCGATGTATCGCGCCAAGCGCGAGGGGGGTGGCATCCGCGTCTACGACGGCGCCCAACAGCGTGAGGCCATGGATCGGCTCGAGGTCGAACGAGCGATCGTGCCCGCGCTCGCCGACGGGCAGTTCAGCGTCTGGTACCAGCCGATCGTCTCCCAGCGCGAGGGCCGCACCGTCGGCGTCGAAGGCCTGATCCGGTGGATGCACCCGGAGCTGGGCGTCCTCGGACCCGATCGCTTCCTGACCATCGCCGAGGAGGCCGGACTCGCGGCCCGCCTCGGCGACGTGGTGTTGCGCGAAGTCGTCGCGCAGACGGCCATCTGGAACCACCTGTACCAAGGCCCGGCATTCCCGTCGAGCATCAACCTGTCCGAGCGCCAGCTGGTCGATCCGGCCTTCCCCGACCGGGTCGCCGAGCTCGCCGAGTGGTGCTCGATCCCGACCACCCAGCTCGACATGGAGATCTCCGAGGAGCTGCTGTTGCGGCGCGTCGACGATGCGAACCGGGTGATCCACCGGCTCGCCGAGCTCGGCTGTCGCATCGTGATCGACGACTTCGGCAACAGTCAGGGTGCGTTCTCTCGAATCCGCTCCCTGCCGATCGTCGACGTCATCAAGGTCGACCGGTCGGTGGTCCAGGCCGTGCCCCACGACGACGTCAACAAGGCGGTCGTCGAGGCCACCATGTCGATGGCGGACGCACTCCAGCTCGACGTCGTGGCCGAAGGGGTCGAGACCGTCGCCCAGAAGATCACGCTCGAACGGTTGGGGATCGACCTGATGCAGGGATTCCTGTTCCAGCGGCCGATGTCGGCCGAAGCGCTCGGCGACGACGGTCCGCAGGTGCAGCTCGAACCGAGCGAGGAGCGCGGCGCCTACGGGTCGTCGAGCAGCCTGTCCTCGAGGTCGTCGAAGCTGCGTGCGCTGATCGACGGCTGATCGGGAAGCTCCGCACCGCACAAGAACGCGACCATCGCCTCGGATGCCTCGAGGCCAGGGGCCGGACGCGTCACCAACTGCTCGAACTTCTCCTTGTCGCCCTCGAGGATGATCTGGACGGTGTCGAACCCGAACGGTTCCGCGGTGTCGAGATAGCTCTGGTAGTAGGCGACCACCGCGACGATCTCGATCTTGGACTCTTCGATGGCGAACACCTCGAGGTCGCTCCAGTACGACAGTGCGAGTCGGGCGAGTGGCCCGGGGCCGGCGTCGGTGGGGATCAACGCCGCCTCGGCGAGGAACTGCTCGGTGCGTTGACACGTCAGCTGAGCGGCCTGCTCGGGTGTCGTCGTGGTCGTCGCTCGCACCGTCGTCGTGGTGGTGGTCGTCGTCGTGGTCGCGGCCGTCGCGGTGTCGTCGATCGGCCGTTCCTCGATCCACCGCCACGTCGACACGATGACGAAGACGATCACCCCGACCGCGACGATCCCCCGGAGCTCGACCAGGCGTTCACGCACGGGCCGACCACCGGTGATCGGCCAGGCGGGCGCGATCGGTTCGCCAGACGACGGGGGACATGGCGATCAGTCTGCCGCAGAGCCGGCGCGGCGCCCGATCACCCCCGCCTCGGCGAGTGCATCGACCTGGTCGCCTCGGCCCAACTCCCGCAGGATGTCGGCCGTGTGCTCGCCGAGGTCGGGTGCCATCCCGCGGGCGGCCCACGGGGTGCCGCCGAAGTCGGCAGGCGACGCGATCATGTTGGTCGTGGTCGCACCGTCGGGCACCTCGACGAGGGCACCCGAGGCATAGAACTGCGGATCGGCGAGGAGGTCCTCGGGCGACTGCACGGGCGCCCAGAAAAAGTCGGGTTCGGTCGCGAAGACCTCCTCCCATTCGGCCATCGTCTTGGTGGCGAAGACCTCGTCGAGCTGACCGATGATCTCTGCGGCGTTCTTGGCCCGGTTGCGGGGATCGGCGTACCGCTCGTCCTCGAGCCATTCGGGCTTGCCCGCCACCCGCACGAGGGAGGGCCAGTGACGCACGCCGTCCATCCCGACGATCCAGAACCGCTTGCCGTCGCCCGAGGCGTAGTTGTTCATCGCCGGGTTGCCCATGGTCGCCCGGTCACCGATCCGCAACGTCAGCCCCCACCCGAGCAGCACCGACATGTCGAACCCGATCGTGTACAGCCCTTCGCGCATGAGCGAGGTCGACACCAGCTGGCCCTCACCGGTCTTCTCGCGGTGATAGAGGGCCGCACAGATCGCGGCCGCTCCGGCGAGTCCGGTGTTGTGGTCGCCCATGCCGCCCCGCTGGAACGGCGGATCCTCGCCCGGCCGCGTCAGGAGGTGGGCGATGCCGCTCCGAGACCAGAACGCGGCGATGTCGAACGCCGCCCGGTCGCGGTCCTCGCCCTCGAGGCCGTACCCGGTGATCGCCGCGTAGATCAGCCCCGGATGGCGGGCGGTGAGCGTGTCGGCGTCGAGGCCGAGCCGTTCGAGCCCGCCGAGCCGGACGTTGGTGACGAAGACGTCGGCCTGCGCGATCAGCTCCTCGGCGATCGCCTTGCCGTCCTCGGTGGTCAGGTCGAGCACGATGCTGCGCTTGGAGCGGTTGTCCATCTCGAAGATGGGGTTCGTCTGCATCATCTGGCCGGTGAGGCTGTACTGGAAGGTGCGGCACGGATCTCCGGCCGGTGGTTCGATCTTGATGACCTCCGCACCCCAGTCGGCGAGGATGCCACCGGCGGCCGGTCCCGCGATCCACACGCCGAGCTCCACGACCTTCACACCGTCGAGTGGTCCTGGCACCTGCACTCCCTCCGTCGTCACGCCCTTTGGCGTGCCGGAACGGACCTTATGCGTCGGTGACTGCGGAGACCGGATCGCTGTGAAGGCGCGGTTCGCGAGTCACGCGTCTACCGTGTCGCCCCATGGTCAAGGTTCGGCGTGGATATCGCAGCAAGAACGTGCGGGTCGAGGGTGCGACCGGCGCCAGCCGGGGCGGACTCCGGATCCCGCAGACCCGCGGTGGCAAGGCCGGAGCCGGCGTCGGCGGCGCCGGTCTGATCGGCGTCATCATCACCGTGGTCGTGTTGCTCCTCGGTGGCGGCGGTGGGGGGCTCGACCTCGGGTCACTCGGCGGGCTCGACGCCGGCACGCAGAACAACGGCACCACCGCGCCCCCGCCGGCGATCAGCGAGGACGAGCTCTCGGAGTGGAGCGGCATCTTCGACGACATCCAGTTCATGTGGCAGGACATCTTCGAGTCCGCCGACCTCGAGTACCGCGAGGCCGAACTCGTGATCTTCTCGGGATCGACCGCCACCGGCGGCTGTGGCAACGTCCCGGCCGAGGCGGGCCCGTTCTACTGCCCGGCCGACGACAGTGTCCGCTTCGACCCGGACTTCTTCGAGGAGCTGGCCGCCCGCTTCGGGGCCGAAGGCGATTTCGCGATCGCGTACGTCCTCGCCCACGAACTCGGCCATCACGTCCAGAACGTGATGGGAGTCTCCACCGAGGTGCGCCAGCAACAGCAGGGCCGAAGCCAGGTCGAGATGAACGCCCTCACGATCCGACTCGAGTTGCAGGCCGACTGCCTGGCCGGGGTGTGGGCCTTCACCGCCGCCCAGCGGCCGGCGACCCTCGACGGCGTCGACTACCACCTCCACCTCGAACCGGGCGACCTCCGCGAGGGCCTCCGCGCCGCCGAGGCCGTCGGTGACGACACCATCCAGGAGACCAGCGGGCAGGCGATCAACACCGACAACTGGAGCCATGGGTCGGCGGAGCAGCGCGAAGCCTGGCTCCGGGTCGGCCTGGAGACCGGCGATCCGGCCGTGTGCAACGACACCTTCGACGAGTCGGTACCGGCGACGGAGATCATGCCGGCTCGCTGAGAGTTTCGCCCCGTCGCCCGGCGAGTCCTACGCTGGTCGCCATGTACGACCTGCTGATCACCAACGGCACC
>JBCCWI010000009.1:0-67375 GCA_039193795.1 Actinomycetota bacterium
GGCGGCCACCAACTCCCGCACCGGGCGGAGCGACTCGCCGTCGAGCCGCACTCCCCCGTCGCTGGCCGTCATCCCCATCGCCGGAACAATGACACGCTGTCATCTAAGGCGCAAGACCCATGACAGGCCGTTCGGCCCTGACAGAACCCGTACAACCGGCACCTTCGGCTCAAGCGCCGGCCGCGGCCACCGAGAATGCGAGGGATGCCACCCTCGACCTCGCTCCGCCACCGCTGCGCCGCCGCCCTCCTGATCGGCGGTCTCGCCCTCGCTCCCGCCAACCTCGTGGGGGCCGAGACCCCCGCGGATCCGGTCATCGAAGAGGAGGCGCTCGGCGAGCTCGTCGCCCTGGTCCTGGCCGAACTCGGCCTGCCCGCCGATGCCGCGGGCCCGATCGTCGACGACCTCCTCGCCGGCGTCGCCGACCGGCTCAACGAACTCGTCGAGCAGGGGATCGTCGATCCCGAACGCGTCGACACCCTCGCCGACGTGGTCGAGGAGGGCGGGTTCGACGATGTCGTCCCGACCGTGGTCGAGGAGACGCGTGAGCGACGTGATGCGTTCCGCGACGCCGCCGAGTCGGTCCTGGCCGACCTCGGGGTCGAGGTCCCCGACGAGGGGTCGCTGAAGGACGCCATCGAGGCCGCCGGCCTCACCCGCGAAGCACTCGCCGAACTGCTCGAGGACTCCGGCATCGAGCTCCCCGCACCGCCGGCACGACCGGATGTGAACGACTGTGCCGACGGCGGTGACGGATGCCCGTCGCCGCGGCCGCAACCGCCGAGCCGACCGGCCGCCCCGACCACGACGCAGCCTCCGCCGCCCCCGGCCGAGGAGCCTGCGCCGACCCCGGCGCCGGCCTACCCCGAGGTCGCGCCCGAACCCGCACCGGAGTACCCGACCCGCGGCGGCCAGGACGCGCCGTCCGAACCCGAACCCCCTGCGCCCCGTCCCGACTACCCGACCGCCGGTCAGGGTGGACCGGACACGGCTGGCGACGAGGACGCGCTGTGAACCGCCGCCTGATCCCCGTCGTCGTCATGCTCACCCTCTTCGCCGGGTGTGGCTCAGAGGCCGGGCCGGAACTCGCCGAGCCGACGCCGACCACGACGACCCTCGCCGAGCCCGACCCGCCACCCACGACCATGCCGACGGTCACCGACAGCGTCGCCCGAGAGGTGGCACCCGAGCCCGAACCGGTCCCCGAACCCGAACTCGACGCCGAGCAGATCCTCACCGCGACGGTGCTCATCGCCAGCGGTGGGGACCTCGAGGCCGCCATCACCTCGGGCATCATCGGCGAAGCGGAAGCCGAGGCCGCACTGCGCGCCCTCGAGTCGGGGTCGATCGACGATCTGCTCGCCGACTGAGCTCCGTCAGTCGCAGAACCAGAGGTTCGAGCTGATCTGGAACGGCGGATCGTCGTCGGACTCGCCGACATAGCCCCACCCGGCATCGCCGCGGATCACCGAGAATCCGAGCGTCGCCTCGGGCGCCACCCCGACAACCGCACCGATCTGCGCCATCGTCATGCCGGGGGACACGCCGTCGTGCAGCCGGATCTCCCAGGTGTCGGGCTGAGGATCGACGGGGTAGGACCCGACCGGCACCGGCTCGGAGGGTCGCCAACTCCACCCGTCGTACTGCCGGTCGCCGGCGACGTCGTAGAACGCGACCGTGAGGCCGTCGTACCGCAGGTAGCGCTCGTCGTTGCCGTCGAAGGGACACCCTTCGACCCAACCGGAATCGGTGTCGGCCGCACCGAACACCTCGACGAGCGCGAACTCGACCTCCTCCTCGATCGAGCCGAACGGAAGCCCGAGCACCTCACCGCTCACCAGATCGGCGACGATCGCGACCTCGACGGCGGGCGGCACCGTGGTGGAGGTCGTCGAGGTCGTGGTCGTCGAGGTCGTCGTCGACGTGGTGCTCGAGCTCGTCGTGGACGTGGTCGTCGTCGACGTGGTGGAGGTGGCCACCGCCTCGGTCGTGGTGGGGGCGGCGGTCGTCGTGACCGGATCGGTGGCCGTCTCGCCGTCGTCGCCGAACAGCGCGGCCAGGACGAAGCCGGCGACGACCCCGACCAGGATCAGGATGACCCCGACCAACAGGAGCTCTCGCCGTGACACCGTGCCCTCAGCGATTGAGCTCCACCGCGGTCTCCTCGACCGCAGCGAGGATCTTGGCGTAGCCGGTGCATCGGCAGAGGTTGCCGCTGAGCCCGATGCGCACCGCATCGAGGTCGGGCTCGGGATCGCGTTCGAGCAGGGCGTGGGCGGAGATGATCATCCCCGGCGTGCAGAAGCCGCACTGGACGCCGCCCGCATCGAGCAGGTTGCGTTGCAGCGCGTGCATCTCGGGCCCCTGCATCACCCCTTCGATCGTCGTGACCGAGCGCCCCTGGGCCTGCACGGCGAGGTAGCTGCACGAGTTGACCGGTTGGCCGTCGAGCAGAACCATGCAGGCGCCGCATTCGCAGTCGTCGCACCCCTCCTTGGTGCCGGTGAGGCCGACGTCCTCGCGGATCACCGACAGGAGGTTCTTGGACTGGTCGGCGGTGACGGGATACCGCACGCCGTTGACCTCGAGGTCATAGCTCTGACTCATCAGGCAGCTCCGATTCCGAGCGAGCGATTGACGGGCACGGCGATCGCCTCGCCTTCGGCCCGGCGGGCCGCAGCGTCGACCGCCCGGCGCGCCATCACCCCGATGCAGTGGCGGCGGTACGCATCGCTGGCCCGGAGATCACTGATCGGCGAGGCCTGCTCCGACGCCAGCTCGGCGATGACCGGGCCGGCCGCTTCGGGGCTCAGCCCGGTGAGGGCGTCGTGGGCACCGTCGACCGGAAGGATCGTCGGCGCGACGGCGGCGAGGGCGACGGCGGCGGACGCGATCGTGCCGTCGGCTGCGAGCGTGACGCCGGCGGCCGCACCGACCACCGCGATCTCCATCGCTCGCCGGTACTCGAGCCGTACATAGGCGCTGCCGCATCGATCCTGGGCCGGCGGGAGGTGGAGGGCGACGAGGAGTTCGTCGGCCGCGGCGGAGGTTCGGCCCGGGCCCGTCCACAGTTCGTCGAGCCCGACCGTGCGCGTCCCGGTCGCGCTCCGCAGTTCCGCCTCGGCGCCGAGCACCGACAGGGGCGCGCCGGTGTCCATCGCGGGCGAGCCGTTCATCACGTTGCCGCCGATGGTTCCGAGGTGCCGCGTCGACGGCGAGCCGACGAGCGCCGAGGCGTCGGCGATCGCGGTGTAGGACCCGACGATCACCGGGTCGATCATCAGCTGCGCGTGCGTCATCAACGACCCGATGCGGGCGCCATCGGCGCCGAGCTCGACGTGCGCCAGCTCCTCGATGCGATCGATCGCGACCAGATCACCGGGAAGCGGCGCCTTGCCGTGGCGGGCACCGACGACGAGATCGGTTCCGCCCGCGATCGGACGGGCGCCGGCGGCGACCGCGGTGAGGGCCTCGTCGACCGTGGTGGCGATCGTGAAGCTCATCGCTCGACCTCTGCGCTCGTCGCCCAGACGCGTTCTGCGGTCATCGGCAGCTGGGTCACCGGCCGCCCGACGAGTTGGGCGATGCCGTTGGCGATGGCCGCGGCGGTGGGCACGTTCGGCGCCTCGGCCAATCCCTTCGCGCCGTAGGGGCCGGCGTTCGGGTCCGGGATCTCGATGAATTGGGTACGGATCGTGGGGGCGTCGGCCGCGGTCTGCAGCTTGTACTCGAGCAGCCCCGTGTTGCGCTGTTTCGCGTCGTCGCCGTACTGGGTGCCCTCGGTCAGGGCCTGGCCGATGCCCATCGTGATGCCGCCCTCGACCTGACCGTGGGCCGCGACCGGATTGATGATCGTGCCCGAGTCGTGGGCGGCCGACACCTCGAGCACCCGCACGACGCCGGTGTCACGATCGAGACGGACGCGGACGGCGTGGCAGGCGAACTGGGGGCCGGCCCAGCCGGCGAGGCCCTGATCGCCGACACACAACGCGGAGACGGTCGGGTACTCCGGCGGGGTGCCCGACCCCTTCCCGATGAGCATCTCCCCGCCGGCGGCGATGCCGGCGAGTTCGGCGATCGAGATCGACTTGTCCGGCGACCCGGTCACATGGGCGACCCCGTCGGCGAGGACGATGTCGTCGGCGGCCGCTTCGAGCTGGTCGGCGGCGACGTCGCGCAGCTGAGCGGCGACCTCACGAGCCCCCTCGATCACCGCCCGCCCGTTGTTGAGCAGGGTCTGGGATCCGGTCGCGCCCGTGTCGTAGGGAGCGACCGACGTGTCCTGGTAGACGAGCTGGAAGTCCTCGGGCTCCATCCCGAGCTCCTTCGCGGCGAGCATCCGGAGGGTCATGACCGAGCCCGTGCCGCACTCCTGCGCGCCGGTGATGATCATGCCGGTGCCGTCGGAGTCGAGCTTGATGTACGCGCCGGACGGGCCGGGGAAGCTCGGCCACCAGCTGATGGCCACGCCGATGGCCTCGTCGGCGGGCAGCTGGTCGCCGTAGGCCGACGCGCCGACGGCTGCATCGAGACAGCGACGCAAGCCGATCTCGCCGTAGACCTGGCCGGCGGCGCCCTCGACCCCCTCGTCGACGATGTTGAGGCGCCGGAACTCGACCCGGTCCATCCCGACGACGGCGGCGATCTCATCGGTGTGGGACTCGAGCGCCCAGCACGCCTGGGGTGCGGTCGGTGCCCGCACCGACCCCGACGGTTGGTGGTTGGTGTAGACCAGCGACGCCTCGACCTTCACCGCCGGGAGGTTGTAGGGCCCGGCGACGTGCATCGCCGCCAACTGGGGGAAGAAGGCGGCGTCGGCGGTGTAGGCGCCGTTGTCGATCGCGATCCAGCCGGTACGGGCGACGAGCGTGCCGTCGGCCTTCACGCCCGACGTGATGTCGACGATCATGCCCTCGCGGCGTCGATCCGGGGCGACCATCTCCTCTTGGCGGGAGAACACGAGCTTGACCGGTCGCCGGGCGGCGCGGGCGAGCGCGGCGACGTGGGCCTCGAAGTGGAAGCCGCACTTGCCACCGAACCCGCCACCGAGATGGGGCACCACGACCCGGACCCGGTTCGACGGGATCTGCAGCGTCTCGGAAACGCCTGCTCGGGCATCGAAGGGGACTTGCGTCGAGGTCCAGATCGTGACCTTCTCGCCCTCCCACTGGGCGACGATGGCTCGGGGCTCGATCGGGAGGGCGTGACAGCCGTCGGCGACGTAGCGGCTGGTGACGACGTGATCGGCGGTCGCCATCGCCGCCTCGACATCGCCCTTCTCGATCGAGGAGAACGATGCGACGTTCGGCCGCTGGACCGTGTCGCCCGTGACGGCGTAGGACTCCCACTCCTCGTGCACCAGCGGCGACGTGTCGGTGAGGGCCGCCTCGAGGTCGTCGACGATCGGCAGCGGCTCGTACTCGACCACGATGGCGTCGACCGCGGCCTGTGCGGTGGCGGCGTCGACCGCGGCGACCGCCGCCAGCAGCTCGCCCTCGAACCGGACGACCCCCTTGGCGAAGAGACGCCGGTCCGGGACCACCGGGCTGTAGATCACGTCGGGCACGTCGTCGGAGGTCAGGACCGCGAACACCCCCGGCATCGCCACAGCCGCCGACACGTCGAGCGTCGTGATGCGGGCGTGGGCGATCCCGGCGTACTTGAACTTGGCGACGAGCTGACCGGTCAGGTTGATGTCGGCGGTGTAGCGGCCACTGCCGGTGACCTTGTCGGGGCCGTCGGCCCGGACGAATCGGGGAGCTTCTGCGATGGCCATGCGGGCGACCTCCAAACGGCGCGAAAACCGGCCGTCACTATCGCACGCGGGAAGCCCTGCCGTCTGCAGCGGGCGTGTCCACGGTCACTGGATGGCGGCGGCCCGAATCGGCCTACGATCACACGATGCTTCCGGCGGACATCAACCACCTCGTCTGGGCGAGCAGCCCGGCCCTCTCCCCCGACGGCGAACAGGTCGCCTACGTCGTCCATCGCGTCGACGAGCAGGCCAATCGCTACCGATCGCGGGTGTGGCTGGCCTCGATCGACGGCTCGAGCCGACCCCGACCGGTGAGCGCAGGTGAGCACAACGACGCCGCGCCGACCTGGGCCCCCGACGGCACCCAACTGTTCTTCACGTCGACGCGCCGCACCGACGACAAGGGCCGTACCCGCAGCGCCATCTACGCCCTCGCCACCGCCGGTCCGGGCGAGGCGTCACTCCTGGTCGAACATCCCGAGCCGATCTCGGGCGTGAGGGTCGCCCCGGACAGCTCGAAGCTGGCCTACGCCGTGCGGGTGCGAGGCGAGCACTACGCCTCCGACGACGTCGATCGGCGGCCGCCTCGCAAGATCGACCGGCCCTTCTACCGGCTCAACGGGCTCGGCACGATCCTCGACCGTCCGATCCATGTCCACCTGTTGGACCTGACGGGCGACGCCGCTCCCACCGACCTCACCCCGGGCGACGCCGACTTCGCCGCGCCGGCGTGGGGGCCGGATGGCTCGTGGCTGGCGGTCACCCGCACCGACACGTCGGAGCGGATGTTCGGCTCCGACATCGCCCGGATCGACCTCGGCTCCGGCGAGATCACGGTCATCACCGACGGGGTCGGCGCCTGGAGCAATCCGGTCGTCGGCCACGACGGCTCGATCGCATGCGTCGGCTACGAGGACGCGACCGTGTTCCCGAGCAACAACCATGTCGCCGTCCTCGACCCATCCGGCGCACCGACCTGGATCACCGCAGCGCATGACCGCGATTGGTGCTCGTTCCCGGTGGCGACGGCGCCGACCTGGGACGACGACGGCCTCGTCGCGATCGTCGCCGACCACGGGTCGGTCCACCTCCACCGACTCGACCCGACCGGTGGCACGACACCGCTCGTGACCGGCGATCGCTGGGTCGTCGGCTGGTCCACCGCGGCGGGAGTCGTCGCGTTCGCATCGGAGGACTCGACCCGACCGGCGGAGATCTCCGTGCTCGTCGACGGGGAAGAACATCGGATCACCCATGTGACCGACACGTTCGTTCGCACAGCACAGCCCCAGCGGGCCGAGCGCTTCACGGCGCCGGCGCCCGGTGCCGACGGGCTCGAGGTCGACGCGTGGATCGTCCGGCCGCCCGACTTCGACCCGGCCACGACCTACCCGGCACTCATCAACATCCACGGTGGGCCGTTCACGCAGTACGGCGACTACTTCTACGACGAGGCTCAGCACCAGGCTCGGGCCGGATTCGTCGTGGTGTACTGCAACCCGCGGGGCGGATCGGGCCGCGATCAGGCATGGGGCCATGCCATCGTCGGCAAGAACCTCGGAGGCCCCGGATGGGGGACCGTCGACTACGACGACATCATGTCGGTCGTCGACACCGCCCTCGAACGGTTCCCGTTCATCGATCCCGACCGCTTCGGTGTGCTCGGCGGCAGCTACGGCGGCTACATGACCAGCTGGATCATCGGCCACACCGACCGGTTCGCCGCCGCCTGCTCGGAGCGGGCGGTCAACAACCTCGTCACCCTCGACCTCACCAGCGACATCGCCGGCGTCGCCGGGTTCTGGTTCGACACCACAGCGCTCGATGACCACGAGGAGATGATGGCGATGTCGCCGATCACCTACGCCGACCGGATGGACACGCCGCTGCTGATCATCCACTCCGACGAGGACTGGCGCTGTGGTTTCGAACAGGCCGACCAGCTGTACTTCCGGCTCCGGGAACGCGACTACGACGTCGAGTACTACCGATTCCCCGGCGAGAACCACGAGCTGAGCCGGTCGGGATCGCCGATCCATCGGATCCAACGAGCGGATCTGATCCTCGACTTCTTCCGCGACCGACTCGGCGTCGGCTCCGCCGTCGAGGACTAGCCCTCGGCATCCCAGCTGGTCACGGCGCCGACGCTGCCGGGACGCGGCGTCATGAGTTCGGTCGTGCCACCGGTGACGAACGTGTTCTCGGTCGCGGCCCACGCCAACAGATCGGCGTCGGCGGTGCCGGTGTCGTCGAGCCCGCGGCTGGTGTCGAAGTCCTTGCGCAGCTGCACCCAGTTCTCGAGGTGGGTGCCCCACACAACGATCACCTCACGGTTGTTGTTGACGACCTCGAGCAGGTTGGTGAGGTGAATGCCGCGGGCTTCGAGCTGCGGTCGCCTTGCTTCGATCACCTCCCCGAGGTAGTCGATCTGGCTTCCTGGTCGGACCTCCAGGAGCTGATGCACGAACACCGTGCACCGGAGGTCGCGGGCCTCGAGTTCTTCGCGGGTCGGGCAGCCCGGCACCGTCGCGCCGATGCGGTCGCGACCGCCGGTGCGGTACGGCAGGGCCTCGTCCCACCAGTCGCCGTAGAACGTCGCCCGACGCTTGAGGTTGAGGCGGTCGAGGTTGCGCGTCCACGCGTCCCAACCGTCGGGCCCACCGTCGTGGAGGTTGATGACCTGGGGCCAGCGCCCACCCGACGCGCCGATGACGAAGAAGGTGCCGTGCAGGCGGAACAGCCCCGGCATGTCGTGGACCGGCTCTCGGGCGGCGACGTCCATGTAGTCGTATTGCCCCTGCCCGATGATGTCGAGCGTCTCGTGGAGATAGAAGCGGCGCGGCACCGCACGAGTGTGACCGATCAGGTCAAGCGATGCGCAGTTCCGCCTCCCGGCGAACCACCAGCGCGAGCGCGCTCAAGGTGATCGCCATGCCGAGCACCTGGATGCGGTTGACCGTTTCGTCGAGAAACCAGACCGCCCCGATGGTGGAAACGACCGGGATCGCGAGCGTCAACATCGACGTGATGACCAGGCGCACGTGGTTGTGCGACCAGTTCATCAACATGTGCCCGGTACCGGGGACCGCCAGCAGCGCCGCCAACCACGCCCACTGGACCGCAGACGGGACGTCGATCCCGCCGGCGTCGACCACCGAGACCGGGAAGAGCACGACCGTCCCGACGATCCACAGGCACGCCTGGAACTCCAGGATCGGCACCGTCTCTCGGCCACGCTTGGCGGTCGCGAAGTAGGCGGCGAACAGGAACATCGCGACGAGCGACAAGACGTCGCCCCACGGTTCCCAACTCGAGTTCTGCGTCGAGCCGAACACGACGAGGACGACCCCGACCATCGACACGCCGGTCACGGCGATCAACAGGGTGGTGACCCGTTCGTTGAAGGCGCGCGCCGCGACCGCGAGCAACACGATCGGCGTGAGGTTCGAGATGATCGTGGCGTTGGCGACCGCGGTGTTGCGGATCGCGACGAAGAACACCGCGATCTCCAGACTGATGGCGATCCCGGCCGGCGCGACCGCCTTCACCATCGTCCAGTTGATGCGGCGACCGGCGAGGTACACGACCGCGGTGTAGACCACAGCGCCCAGGAAGATCCGCCAGAAGGCGATCTGCAGACCCGGCATCGGGGCTCGCACCACCATCACGTTGCCGGCCGCCCAGCACAGAACGGCGAACGTGGACCCGACCAGGCCGGCCGGTGTCGATCGCTCGGTGCTCACCGCTGGTCGATTCGAGCCTGAACGTGGGGCATGAAGTAGCCCTCGTAGCGCTCCTGGAGATCGGGGAGCTGCCAATCCGACTCCATCACCACGCCCCGACACAGGCCGGTCGTGCAGAGGCACTCGAGCCGATACGGCTCCACCCGGGCCATGGCGTAGTCGTGACACAGCTCCTCGCCCGCGGCGATGTCGCGGATGGCGACATAGGTGACATTGCCGTTGAAACCGACGTTGGCGTTACACGCATGGTTGATGTGCACGACCATGTCGTCGTACTCGTCGGCGTGCCGCGGGCTCAGAAAGAGCCCCTCGGCGATCTGCAGGCTGAAGTCGCCGATCTCCTCGGTCAGCCGCTGGACCTCGTCGAACCCGACGACGTGCCCGACCTTGACGGCGACCGGCTCGTCCTTGGCGATCGGCGCGTTCGCGAACACGGCCAGGCCACCGAGGTGGCTCGCTCGCACGTCGACCTTCGGGGATCGCCAGACGCGTACGGGTTCCATCGCCGGAGTATGGCAGGCTGCGGGGCGATGGCCGAGCTGCACCACGACGACCGCGGAACCGAAGTCGCGACCGTTCGCAACCGCACTCGATGGGTGCTGATCGGCTCGGTGTTCCCGGCGGGCATGGGCATGACGGCGTCGTTCGCCGCGACCAGCCTCGTCGCCGAGGACATCACCGGAAGCGACACGCTCGCCACCCTGGCGGCGACGATGCATGCGATCGGCGGTGCCCTCGCCGCCGTACCACTCGGCCGCTACATGGCGACCCACGGGCGACGGCCGGGCCTGCTGCGATCCTGGGTGATCGGCAGCATCGGCGCCACGATCGCCTTCCTCGCGGTGCTCGCGGAGTTCTATCCACTCCTCGTCGTCGGCATCCTCGGCATCGGCGTGGGGCAGGCCGGCAGCCTTGCGGCCCGCTACGCCGCCGCCGATCTGTCCGAAGACGACAGCCGAGCCCGCGACATCGGCATCGTCGTGTGGGCCAGCTCGATCGGCTCGGTCCTCGGCCCGACCGTCGCGCTCGGCGGCACGGGCTGGCTCGCCGCCAACCTCCTCGGCATCGAGGAACTCGCCGGGCCCTATCTGATGGGCATCGGCGTCTTCGCCCTCGCCGCCATGGTGGTCAACACCTACATGCGACCCGACCCGCTGCTGCTCGCCCAGGAGCTCGGCGGTGCGACGGACGCACCGGAGCGGCCGAGCCTCGTCGAGTCGTTCCGCAAGCTCGTCACCCACCGACTCGCCGCCATCGCCGTCTTCGCGATGGCGATCGGGCAAGGCGTGATGGTGGCGGTGATGACCGTCACGCCGCTGCACATGGACGAAGGCGATCACGAGGTCGAGATCATCGGCCTGGTCATCTCGTTGCACATCGTCGGCATGTACTTCTTCTCGCCGGTCGTCGGCTGGCTCGTCGACCGCCTCCCGACCGTGCTGATGATCGGCGCCGCGGGGATCATCTTGTTCACCGGGGCCGAGCTGGCGTCTCACACCGACCCCGAGGACAGCCTGGGGGTCTTCGTCGGCCTCTTCCTCGTCGGGGTCGGATGGTCCTTCGCCATGATCGCCGGCAGCGCGCTCTTGACCTCGGCCTTCCCGGTCGAGGAGCGCGCCTCGGTGCAGGGTGCCGCCGACTTCACGATGGTCACGAGCGGCGCGACCGGCGGCCTGCTCTCGGGGGCGATCGTCGAGGCGTCGAGCTTCCACGCATTGAGCCACTGGGCGGGGGTGCTGGCGCTGGCGCTGGTGGCCGCTGCGCTCTACCCCACCGTCACCAACATCAAGCCCAAGACGCCATCCAACGTGTGACGGCGACCTCGGCGCGGGCCGCGGCCTAGCCGACGGCGACCAGCGAGGTGCCCAGGAGGACCCCGGCGATGCCCATCGCCTGCCACCAGCGCAGCGGATGATCGAGAAACCGCCAGAGCAGGAACGCACTGACCGCTGGGAACAGCGACCCCGTTACGCCGACGATCGCCAGTTCGTAGCGCTGGGTGCCATAGACGAACGACAGCAGCGCCAGCCCGCCGAAGACCCCGCCGATCGCGCCGATCGGCAGGTCTCGGCGGGGCACGACGAGCGGGAGGCCCATCACCAGCGCCATCACCACCGCGAGCGAGAGGCTGGCAAGCCGGTTCGCGAGCACCGACCACATGCCCGAGTCCTCCCCCGTGAGCCCACTGAGCAGCGTGCCGATGCCGTAGGCCGTGCCCGAGAGCAGCCCCCACCGGACACCGGCGGCGACCCGATCGCCGAGCTCGGGCGAGATGGTGGTGAGCAGCAACGACGCGATCGAGACGCACGCGCCGATCCAGACCAGGGTCGACGGTCGCGCGCCGTCGATGACGTCGTAGCCGAGGGGCCACAGCGCGACCTGGAGCGCGATCAACGGGGCGACGATGCCGACCGAGGAGATCTGCAGTCCTTGGAAGTAGCAGACGAGGCCGAGGCCCATGAACAGGCCCGCACCCACCCCGATCAGGAGGTCGCGGCCGATCGGCTCGCCCCCGAGGAGGACGATGCCGACGATCGAGGTCGCCGCCGCTGCGGCGAAGGCGAGGATCGTCACCGTGATCGTGTGGGAGCGGCCGGTCGTCTTGACGAGGAACAGATCGGACAGACCGATGAACAACGACGTCAGCGATCCGAACAGCGCGCCCATCAGGCTGCTCCCACCATCGCGACACCGGCACAGCACACGGCTGCGCCGATCATCTGCCACCACCGGAACGGATCGCCGGCATAGACGGCAGCGAGTCCGGCGGTGATCGCCGGAGCGAGCGCGGTCGTGATCGCGATCTCGGCCAACGACCCCTGCTGCGCGCCGACGGTGAAGGCGGCGACGGCGACCGCACTCAGGGTGCCCGAGGCGATCGCCGCCCGGCGCAGATCCGGCGGCACCAGGGCAGGCAGTCGGCGGGCCCGGGCGACGGCCACGAGTACGGCGAGCGCCGTCACCCGCTGGATCATCGCGGGGAAGACTCCGGCGTCCTCGCTCGTCTGCCCGAGGAACGTCAGTGCACCGCCGAAACCGATGCCGGCGACCACGCCCCACACCACGCCCACCCGGACCCGATCGCCGAGTTCGGGCGAGACGGTGGTGAGCCCGACGCCGGCGAGGGCGACGGCGGCGCCGGCGAGCGCCAGCGACTCGAGCGAGCCCCCCGTCGCAAGATCCCACCCGAAGGGCAACAGCACGGCGAGGATCGACGCCACCGGCGAGACGACCGCGGCGGAAGCGTCGGCGATCCCCCGGTAGAGGGCGGCGAGTCCGAACCCGATCATCGATCCCGAGCCGAGTCCGAGGAGCAGATCGGATCCACCGGCTCGGCTCGACACCACGTCGGCCGCCTCCAGCCCGACCAGGAGGGTCACCATGACCGCGAGGCTGGCGACCATGGCGGTCGCGACGGTGGCGAGGGCCGGTGCGCGCCGAGCGATCCAACCGCCGAGGAAGTCCGCGATGCCGACGCCGACGGAGAAGACGAGACCGAGCGCGATGGTCAAGCGAGGAGGCTGTCGTCGAAGGGGTACAGCGACATGAGTTCGGTGCCGGCGTCGGTGACCAGGACCTGCTGTTCGAGCTTGACGCCTTCGCGGGTGTCCGGTCCACCGATGAAGCTCTCGATGCACAGCGTCATCCCCGGCTCGATCACGCCGTCGTACCCGCACGAGGCGTAGTCCTGGGCGTGGTAGAGGTACGGGTACTCCCCGGTCATGCCGACCCCGTGGGCCGAGAGGTAGTACCGGTGATCGGCGAAGCGGGACGGCAGATCCCAGGCCCGTTCGCTGTACCCCGAGAAGGTCAAACCGGGTTCGATCATCGCCATGTTGTGGTGCACCTGTTCATGGGCGATGCGATACAGGTCGCGCTGTTCTCGACTCGGGGTGCCGGGACCGGCGTGGAAGGTCCTCGAATAGTCGGCGTAGTAGCCGTGGCAGCCGACCACATCGGTGTCGAACGCGACGAGTTCGTCCTCGCCGATCACCTTGTCGCTGGTCTCCTGGAACCAGGGGTTGGTGTGGGCGCCCGAAGACAGCAACCGCGTCTCGATGTAGTCACCGCCCTGGGCGATCACCTGCTGATGGAACACCGACCAGAGCTCGTTCTCGGTCAGGCCCGGACGGAGTTCGGCTTCCATCGCCGCCATCGCTCGTTCGGTCGCCCGCATCGATTCGATCTGGCAGGCGATCTCCTCGGGGCCCTTGATCGCCCGGGCCCGCTCGACCGCCTCCTGCGGATCGACGAGACGGAGCCCGAGCTCGGCGAGCGCGATCGCCGCACCGGCGTTGACCCGTTCGAGTCCGACGACGGCGTCGAGTCCGACGGTCTCGGCGACGAGGTCGCGGATCTCGCCCGCCCACTGCTTCTCGACGCCGGCGATGCCCTCTCCGGCGGCCACGAACGACGCCGTCGTCGCGTGACGCACCTCGGTGATCGTCTCCAGCCCGTCGGCCAGGTGGAGGGCGCCGGTGAACTCATGGAGGATCACCGGGCCGTCGACGGTGACGAAGAGGTACCGGGCGGGATTCCGCGCGGTGAAGATCTGCATGTTCCGAGCGCCGCTGGCGTACCGGATGTTGACCGGGTCGGTGAGGATCACCGCACCGACGTCGCGGGCCGCCATTTCGGCGCGCAGTCGTGCGAGCCGCGACATACGGAGCTCGACCTGATCGATCTGCGTTTCGAGCATCGCCGGAATCTAGTGGCGACGCGCCCGACGATCAGTAGACGACGAGCGCCGATGCGTCCAGGGCCGGCACGTTGAGGTTGTCGAGCACGATGCAGCCGTTCAGGCCCGAGATGAAGTTGATCCAGATGCAGTCGCGGGTCGGGTCGAGTTCGGCGACGAACGAGCTGTCGGGCGCCCACACGGGGGTGAGACGGTCCGCTCGGCTCTCGACCTCGATGATCTCGCCCGTCTCGACCCCCCAGAACGCGGGGAAGTCGCTGTCGACCAACCCGTCGGCGGCGAACACCCAGGCCCCGTCGGGGCTGATCGAGAGGTCGCCCTCGACCTCGACCTGCGATCGATCGATCAACCACTCCGCACCCGATCGATCGACGACCCAGTACTCGTTGGGGCCCTCCACCCGTCGCAGCTCGATCCAACGGGTCCCGTTGGTGGCGACCATCTCGAACGGGGTCACCATCTCTGCACCGTCGGGGGTGAGCTCGAACACGCCACCACTGTCGGGCGTGAGGAACACGCCCACCGCGGGCTCGATCCACACCTCGGCGCCAGCAGGGAGCGTCGCCCACTGGGATCGTTCCGCGACCGGGCCGTACTCGACTCCGGCGGCGGTCTCGATCACCCCGAACAGCTCGCCGGTGTGGCGGCGGACCACACTCACATCGCTGGCGACGCGCCACGCACCCGTCGGTCGGACCGGATCGAGTCCGACCGTTCCGGCACCGTCGGGCAAGACCGCGAACCCGGTGTCGTCGCCGAGCGGCAGTTCGGCGACGATCGAGTGGACGTCGCCGGTGCTCGTGTCGATGACCACCGGCCGTCCGTCGGCACCGATGTAGCCGAACCGGAAGCCGCCCGGAACATTCACGAACTCCTTCACGACGGCGAAGACGTCGACCCCGTTGGGGTTCACCTGCATCTCGAGGTAGGAGGTCTCGTAGTCGGCGACCGTGAGCTCCTCGATCGCGGCGGCGAGATCCAAAGACGGGTCGCCGACCAGCGCCACTCGATCGTCGTCGATGGTGACCGTCTCCGCCGGCGCTCCGGTGGTGGTCGGGACGGGCGCCGGGACCGGCTCGATCGCCGGCTCGTCATCGCCTCCGGAGGTGATGAACCAGCCGACGTAGACGACCACCGCCAGGAGGATCAGCCAGCGCGGATCGAACGTGAGCCGAGGTCGACGGCGTCCGCTCCCGGTCGATGCATCGGCGCTCGACGCCAGCGGGCTGGGCGCATGCCAGTCGAGGTCGATGTCGATCAGCTCGACCTCGTTCTCCTCGACCGCGTCGCCCACACCATCCACTGTGCCACTGGTCACGATCGGTCTACGAGGCCAACCGTCGGTTTGGATTCACTTCGTCGGCTCAAGCGTAGGTCGCCACCGGCTGCCCGAGGGCGCCGGAGAGTTCGTAGACCCGACCGACGTAGGCGAAGTCGGTGCGGAACACGTCGAGCCGCTCGATCCGCATCAGGCCGGTGGTCCGGTCTCGTGCGTGATGTCGGTCAGAAGGCCGCTGCCATCGGGCTCGAAGAACTGCCGGATCAGCGCCTCGAAGCACACGGCGAAGAGCGTCCACCGTTCGGCCTCGCCGTCGGGGCCGGTGTTGCGTTCCATGACCCGGACCTCCTCGCGGACGTTCGAACGGATCATCAGCCCTTCGGAGACCGCGCTCACCGCCGTCGTGAACTGGGGCCACGAGTAGCAGTACCGGAGGCGGAGCCCGAACATCGAGGCGAGTACCGAGTAGATGTTCAGGTAGCGGGTCGCGGTCGTCTCGTCCCCCTTGACCCAGGCCGCCCGCAGCGCCTCCGACGCAGACGGCTGCGACAGTGCCACGGTCCCGATCGCGACGTAGGAGTGCCACAGGAGGGAGTCGTCGGCCAACGCGAGATTGGCGTCGGTGCCGGCCCGGTAGATGCGGCGCAGCCAGTCGCCGCGTTCCAGCGGCGAGAGGGTGGCCAGATCCGGCATCGTCTCGATCATTCCGGACACGGCCAGCAGGGTCTCGGTCAATGCCGAACCGTCGATCCCGGCGTCACCGACGGCCGGCTGCTCCTCGAGGACTCGGACGGCGACCGCCTCTCGGAACCGCTCCTCGGGGTCGATGTCGTCACCGCCCGCCCACAGCGCCGAGGCGTCGGCGGTGGTCATCTGACTCGCGCCGGCGGCGGCCGCGAGGCTGACAGTGTCGAGCCGGATCGAGACACCGGCTTCGGCGACCTGGGCCAGCCCGTGCCGGATCAGCTGCTCCCTGCTCTGCTCCACACCGAACCCCCACGCGCTGCGATGCTGGCGAAGGTACCACCCGGGTCAGGCGGGCTCGGCCAGATGGGCCGGCATCGCACCGCCGAGCGATGTGTCGATGGACGCGGGTGGGACACCGGTTGCGGTCACCGGTCGAGCCGTCGCACGAAGCGTCGATCGGACCCGACGATGCCGGCGTCGCGGAACCCGAGGGCGTCGACGAGGCGGATCGACCGCTCGTTGGCCGGGTCGATCTCGGCCTGCACCTCGACGACGCCGTGGTCGAGCGCGAGGCATTCGAGCATCTCGGCGGTGGCCGCCCGCGCGACGCCGCGACCCCAGACCGCGCGGCCGATGACGTACGCGATCGAGGTCGGCCCATCGGAACGAACGGTCGCCTGCGTCGTGCCGACCAACGCGCCCTCAGCACGGATCGCCCAGTTCAACCAGACCTCGTCGCGCCCCGCCGGAGCGCCGGCCGCCAGGGCGGCGAACCGACGTGCCAGCCACTCGGGATCGGGCGGTGGGTCCTCGTCGAGGTGGCGGTACAGCTCCGGGTCCCGGAGATGGGGGAAGAGGTCGGCGGCGTGCTCGGCCGTGAGGGGTTCGAGCACGCGACCCTCAGCCCAGGCGGACGATCAGCTGGAACTCGAGCACGCCGTCGTCGGCGACCTCCCCGGCGCTCGAACTCGGGGTGTCGATGCCGAAGTCGGCCCAGGTGAGGTCGGTCGAGCCCACGATCAGGGCGATCCCGGCCTCGGCGACGGTGGCCTCGGCGGCCACCGTGACGGTGTTGGTGACCCCGGCGATCGTGAGATCACCGCTGATCTCGGCGGCCACCGTCTCGCCCGACGCGAGGGCGGCGGTGTCGATGGCGGCGCCCGGGGAGATCACGAAGGTGGCGGTGTCGAACTCGTCGGCGCTGACAGCGTCGAGGACCGCTCCGGTGCGGGCCGGGATGTCGGACTCCAGCGAACTCATCACCACCACGACCTCGCCGCCGCTCACCGTGCCGTCGGCGATGCTGATCGAACCGGTCACGTCGCCGGACCGGCCGACCGCGACCTGGGTGCCGCCGACGAACAGCTCCTTGTCGACCCGGAAACCGGCGAAGCTCCCGCTCGCGTTCTCGAAGGCGAAGTCGCCGAAGTCGTCGTCGACCGTCCACGTCCCGGTCACGCCGGCGGGCGCGTCCGCGACCTCGTCGGTCGTGGCGTCAGCGACCTCGTCGCCGGCGGCGACCTCGTCGGTCCCGGGGTCGGCGGAGACCTCGGCGCCGGCGTCTTCCTCGGCCAGGTCCTCCGAGAGCTGCTCGAGACCCGCCTCGGTCGTGATCTCGTCGGGCGAGTCGACGACGATGAAGTACTGGTAGCCGGCGTAGCCGAGGATCCCGATGACGAGGGCGGCGACGGGGAGGGCGATGCGGAGGGTGCGGTTCATGGAGTGAGTGTGCGGATCCGAGATCAAGGAAAGGTAAGAGCGGGCTGAAGGACGGCTGTCAGGTCGGCTTGGCCGGGTAGAACAGCCCGGCGGTGACCGCGACGAGGCCGAAGGCTCCGGCCCCGATCAGCCACGAATCGTCGTAGGCGGCCAGCGCGGCGAGCGGTCCCTCGGGCCGACCGATCACGGCGACCGCGACCGCGATGCCGAGGGCGATCGCCATCTGGAACACGGTCGTACGACCGGCGCCACCCATCGCGTACTGATGGGGCGGCACGTCCCGCATGGCCGCACCCACCAGCTGGGAGAAGCCCGTGCCGGCCGCGATCCCGACGAACAGGCTCGGCAGCAGGATGTCGGAGAGGTACTCGGGCTCGGTACCGAAGTTGCGAGCGAACAACAGCAGGCCGATCGCACCGCTCGTGCCGCAGAGGACGAGGATCCACCGGTTGCCGATGCGGTCGGCGATACGACCCGCCGGCGGTGCGATGAAGAACGCCATCAGCGGGCCGGGCGCGATCGCGAATCCGGTTCGCAACACCGACCATCCCCAGACGTTCTGGATCAGCGTCGGGAGGGGCACCAGCCAGCCGAAGAACGCGAAGGCGAAGAACACGGTGGCCACGTTGGCGACCGAGAAGCTCCGGAGCCGGTACAGCCCGAGATCGAACAGGGGTGCGGGATGTCGACCGGACTGGATGAGGAATGCGACGAGCAGCACCGCCCCGATCGCGAAGGCGCTCCACACACCCGCCGACGACCACCCCCACTCCTCGCCCTGGACGATGCCGAGCACAAGCGCGCCGACACCGACCCCGGCGAGCGGCACACTGATCAAGTCGACGGTGTCGCCGCCCAACGATGGCGGCGTGTCCGGCAACCAGCGCCGTCCGAGCGTGAGCGCCACACCGATGATCGGGATGTTCACCAGGAACACCGCGCGCCACCCGAAGCCCTCGACGAGGAGCGCCCCGATCGTCGGGCCCGCCGCGGCGGCGAGCGCGCCCGCTGCACCCCAGATGCCGATGACCATCTGGTGCCGAGCCGGTGGCGCCGCCGCCAGGATCAACGCCAGGCCCGCCGGCGACTGCAGTGCGCCGCCGGTGGCCTGCACGACGCGTGCCGCGATCAGCATCTCGCTCGACACCGCCACACCGGCGAGGACCGACCCGGCCAGGAAGATCGCAACACCGACGAGGAAGACGCGCTTGTGGCCGTAGCGCTCCGACAGCCAACCGCCGATGAGCAGGAGGCTGGCGACGCCGATGTTGTACGCGCTGAAGATCCACGACAACACCGACTCCGACGTGTCCGAGAACCGTTCGCGGATCTCCGGGAACGCCAGCGAGATGACGGTGATCTCCATGCTGACCATGAAGACGGCGGCCGACGAGATGGCGACGGTGCGCCAGCCGTCGCGGCCGACCGGGGGGAGCTCGCTCATGATCGGACCCTAGGCCCGAGCGGACGACGCCGTAGCATCCCGCCATGGACTTCTCGCCGGACCCCGACCACGCGCTGATCGTCGACGCGGTCGATGCGGTGTGTGCGCAGTACGACGACACCTACTGGGCCGAGCGCGACGAGCAGCACGAATTTCCGTGGGACTTCTACCGCGACATGGCCGACGGCGGCTGGGTCGGTATCACCATCCCGGAGGCCTATGGCGGCGGCGGGCGGGGCATCGCCGAGGCCGCGCTCGTCCTCAACCGGGTGGCGGCCTCGGGGGCGGCGATGAACGGATCGACCGCTCTCCATCTCACGATGTTCGGCCTCAATCCGGTCGTGAAGTTCGGCAACGACCGCCTGAAGGACACGTTCTTGCCCCGGGCGGCTTCGGGCGACCTGCACGTGGCGTTCGGCGTCACCGAGCCTGACGCCGGCACCGACACGAGCCGCATCGTGACGAGGGCGGCCGAGGACGGCATGGGCGGCTGGATCGTCAACGGGCGGAAGATCTGGTCGAGCAAGGCGCTCGAATCCGAGGTGTGTCTCCTGCTCGCCCGTACCGACGGCGACCCGGGAACGTTCAACGGCTTGACCCTCTTCCTCGTCGACCTCGATCCCGACCACTGCGAGATCGCACCGATCCCGAAGGTCGGCCGCAATGCGGTCGCCTCGTGCGAGGTCGCCTACGACGACCTGCCGGTCGAGGGATGGCGCATGGTCGGCGAACGGGGCCGCGGCTTCCACCACATCCTGCACGGCCTGAACCCGGAGCGGATCCTGCTCGCCGGAATGGCGTGTGGCATCGGCGAGGCCGCGCTCCGGCGAGCCACCGCCTACGCCAACGAGCGCGAGGTCTTCGGTCGACTGATCGGCGCCAACCAGGCGATCTCCCATCCGCTCGCCAAGGCCCACATGGAACTCAACGCGGCGATGACGATGATGCTGCGCGCCGCGTGGCACTACGACAACGGGCTCGAGTGCGGCGAGCTCGCCAACACCGCCAAGTACCTCGCGGCGGAGGCATCGTTCTTCGCTGCCGACCAGGCCATGCAGACCCACGGTGGCCTCGGCTACGCGAGCGAGTACCACGTCGAGCGGTACTGGCGCGAGGCGCGCCTGCAGCGCATCGCGCCGGTGAGTCAGGAGATGACGCTCAACTACATCGCGCAGAACGTCATGGGACTGCCGCGGAGCTACTGATGGCCGGCGACACTCCCGTCATCTACGTGTACCTGGTGATGATCGAGCAGGGCGCGGAGCGTCGGTTCGAGGAGGTCGAGGCGCCCGACATCGAGACCGCGGCCGCGATCGCCGACGGCATCGTCGTCGCCATGCGCGGCGTCGCCTACCGGCCCCGCCCGCGCTGAACGACGCACTCAGTCGGCGGTGTCGCCGTCGATCGCTTCGCGGATCAGGTCGGCGTGCCCGCAGTGGCGGGCGTACTCCTCGATCATGTGCACGAGGATCCAGCGCAGACTCCAGTGCTCCCCGGCCCGTGTCGTGCGGACCGTTCGCTGGTCGAGCGACGACGCCGCGATCCGCGCGTCGGCATCGGCGATCGCCTCGTGCAGCACCTCGGTCGCGTCGTCGAACGACATCCCGTGCGAGAGCGTCATCTCGGCGTCGGGGTCGGCGTCGAAGTCGAGCGCCGCGAAGCGGGGAGCCGGAGCTTCACCGTCGAGGCGGACCCGGAACCAGATGTCCTCGACGAAGGCCATGTGGGTGATCAGTCGGCCGAGGGTGAGCCCGGAGTCGGTCAGAGGGCGCTGGAGTTCGTCGGCGTCGAGCCCGCGGGCCCGGTCGAGGAACTCGTTGCGGTAAAAGGTCAAGAAGGCGAGCAGCATCGTGCGCTCGTCGCCTTCGAGCGGAATCTGGGTCCACGGTGGCGCGGTCATCGTCCGCGATCCGCTGCGCCGAATCGTGCCATGGCGGCAACGATGGCACGGATCCCGCCGGCGGTCCCCGATTTCGCGGGGCCGGTCACCACTCGACGGGCAGTTCCTCCAGACCGAGGACGAAGTTCCCGACCCGCTCCGGCCGCTTCTCCTGCGGACCCGACAGGCGGATCTCGGGGAGCCGATCGAGGACCTCCTCGAACAACACCTTCAGTTCGAGGCGAGCGAGGTTCGCACCGAGGCAGAAGTGGCGGCCGTTGGCCCCGAACGCCTGGTGTTTGTTGGGGGTCCGGGTGATGTCGAACTCGTGGGCGCTGGGGCCGAAGTGCTCCTCGTCTCGGTTGCCCGACAGGTAGAGCAGGAGGGTGCGATCGCCGGCGAGGATCGGCTGCCCACCGATCTCGACATCGACGGTCGCGACGCGGTTCATGTTCCGCACCGGCGTGACCCAGCGCAGCATCTCCTCGATCGCCCCGGGCAGCAGCGACCGGTCGGCCTGCACCGCCTCGAACTGCTCGGGATGCAACAGCAACGCCTCGAGCCCGCCCGACATGACGTGCCGGGTCGTCTCGTCGCCGCCGACGAGGATGAGCATCGTCTCGTAGATGAGATCTTCGGTCGACATGGGTTCGCCGTCGGGGTACATGAGCAGCGAGATGAGATCCTCGGCTTCAGGATCGGTGCGTGAACCCATCTCGGTGACGATGTAGGTGACCCACTCCATCACCGCCTCGACCACCTGATCGCGGAATTCCTCGTCGACCCCGCCGGTGGCGAAGAGGTCCGACCAATGCAGGAGCTTGTCCTCGTCGGCCAGCGGAAGCCCCATGAGGGTTGCGATCATGCGGAGCGGGATCGACTTGGCGATGTCGTTGACGAAGTCGCAGCGACCCTGGTCGATCACCCCGTCGATCAACTCGGTGACGGTCTCGCGCAGGAAGTCCTCGTGCCCGGCGACCCGGCGGGGCGTGAAGCCCGAGGAGACCAGCCGACGCCGGCGGGTGTGATCTGGAGGATCGGCGTTGATCATCGACGGCACCGACGACTCCGGTCGCGAGCCCTTCCCGGAACAGAAGGTCTCGTGGTCGGCCTCGATGCGCTGGATGTCGGCGTGGCGGGTGATGGCCCAGAGCCCGGTCGTGTCGTCCCAGTAGACCGGCGCATGCGCACGCATCCAGGCCATGCGCTCGAAGGGATCCGCGTTGAAGTCGAGCGACATGACGACACAGTCGTCGCGGGTCGGATGCTCCGGGGTGCGATGGACGATCGTCGACGTGTCGAAGCGGTAGTCGTCCAGGGGGCTGTCGCTCATGGCCGACGAGTCTGTCAGGGGCGCGGTTCTCGAGGAAGTCCGAGCACCCGCTCACCGAGGATGTTGCGCATGATGTCGCTCGTGCCGCCCATGATCGTGTAGGCCGGGGCGTAGGCGATCGCCTTGGCCAGCGACGCATCGGCCACCGCCTCCATGCCGAGCACCTGGGCCGCGAAGTCGGCCACCGCGATCTCGTGTTCGGTGCAGAAGCACTTCGTCGCCGCCGAGAACCCGGCCGGCGCCTGCTTCGTGGCCTCCCGGTACACGAGGATGCGGCCGAGTCGGTAGCCGGTCTCGAGTCGAGCGATCTGCTGGCGGATCTTCGGATCGGTGGTGTCGGCGGCCGCGACGGCGCGGTCGAACAGCGGCCTGTTCGAGACGAGTCGATCGATGCCGCCCCGCTCGTGCTCGAGCTGCGCCATCGTCTGCTTGAAGGCGTTGCCCTCGACCCCGACCAGGTTCTCGACCGGGACCCGCACGTCGTCGAAGAACACCTCGCAGAAGTGCTGGTTGGTCGTCATGTCCTTGATCGGACGGATCTCGATGCCGGGGAGGTCCATCGGCACGATCAACTCACTCACGCCCTTGTGGGGCGGCCCGTCCGACGACGTGCGACAGATCAGATAGCAGTAGTCAGCCATGGCCGCGAAGGACGTCCAGATCTTCTGCCCGTTGACCACGAAGACATCGCCGTCGCGCTCGGCGGCGGTCTTCAACCCGGCGAGATCGGAACCCGCGTCGGGTTCGGACATGCCGATGCACCAGGTGGTCTCGCCGCTCAGCATCCCGGGGAGGAACTCCGCCTGCTGATCCTCGGTGCCATAGGTGAACAGCGCGGGACCCATCTGGCGGTCGGCGAACCAGCTCGCAGCGATCGGTGCCCCGACCGAGATCATCTCCTCGCCCATGATGATCCGGGCGAGATTCGAGTGTCCGCCACCGCCGAACTCGGTGGGCCAGGTCATGCCGATCCAGCCCTCCTCGGCGAGACGCTGGCTGAACTCCTTCGAGTAGCCGTTGATCCAGGAGTCGGTGTGCGCGCCGAACTCCGCCACCCCCTCGGCCGCGACCTTGCGGGCACGCAGCTGGAGTTCCTGCAGCTCGGGGGCGAGTTCGAAGTCCAACATCGGGATACCTCCGTGGATAGACGGTAGCGACTCGCTCCGGGCGGCGACTCATCCAGCGACAGGATCACCGACACCGTGCCGGCCCGACCCGATGACCGGCGCGATCTAGGCTGCGGCATGGCCGAAGCGAAGGGCACCAACGCGAGGGGCCGGGCCACCAAATCCCACCTCGAGATCACTGCGTTGCGCCTCTTCCTCCGGGAGGGCTACGAGGAGACCACCGTCGAGCGGATCGCCGAGGCGGCCGATGTCTCGGTGCGCACCTTCTTCCACCACTTCCCCAACAAACTCGACGTGCTGTGGGGCGATGCCGTCGAGGAGATGGAGGCGTTCGCACAGCAGCTGCGCGCCCGACCCGAACCCGACGTGTCGAGTGCGCTCGCCGCCGCGATCGTCGAGTACGCCGACGGCTACGAGTACGGCGAGGCAGACCTCCTGCGATTCCGGATCATTCACGAGTCGGACCTCTATGCAGAGCAGACCGCGCTCTACGACGGGCAGTTCCGCCAGATGTTGGGACGATGGCTGTCGGAGCGGACCGGTCGCGACCCCGACGACTTCCGGCTCGCCGCCGCCGCCGCGGTCTTCGAGGCTCTGCGGCAGTTGGTGGTGTCGACCTGGGCGGCGTCGGGTGGCGAGGCCGATGTCGGCGAACTGGCGAGCATCGCGCTCGCCACCGTGCGCCTCGACCTCGACTGAACCTCCCGAGTGACATCGGACACGCGTGCATCCACCGGACGCCCCCGCTCCGTTGTCTCGATCACAATGGCCTCGACGCGGCTGACCCCACCGGTTCCCCTCCCCCACGTGGTGCTGGGTCAGCCCGTCGACGGCCTTCACATCGCACCCGGCTCCACGCTCGGCGAGGTGCTCGGCACCGGGCCCACGCTGCTGGTGTTCCTCCGCCACCACGGTTGACTGTTCCCGCGGGAACTGGTCGGCGAGTTCGCCGCCATCGCCGACGACCCGAGCTACCCACGCGTCGTCTACGTCCATCAGGGTCTCCTCGCCGACGACCGCACCTGGTTCCCCGTCGACAACCCGGACGTGATCGCGATCGATGACGCCGACGGCGACCTGTACCGAGCGCTGACCGTTCGCCGGGGCGGGCTCCGTGCCATGTTCGGGCTGCGCGCATGGGTCCGCGGCGTCGTCGCGTTCGTGCGCGGCCACCGGATCGGCCGCAAGGTGGGTGACGGCTGGACGTTGCCCACCGTCATCGCCGTCGAGGACGGCAGCGTCGTGTGGCGCCACGACGGCGAACACGCCGGCGACCATCCCGACGTGGGCGACATTCCGCTCGCGATGAGAGACTGACGCCGTGAGCGACATCCACGTGGTCGCCGTGCACGGCAACGGCGGCGGCTCGACCCGCTTCGACCGGCTCGGCGACCGGCTGGGCGATCGTGTCCGGCTCACCGCGATCGACCTGCCCGGATTCAACGGCGTGCCGCTCGACCCGATCGTCGACTCGGTGCCCACGTATGCCGATCGACTGGCGGACCTGCTCCCCGACGACCGACCGGTCGTCGTCCTCGGGCACGGCATCGGCGGCTCGATCGCCCTCGACCTCGTCAGCCGCAGGCCCGAGACCGTCGACGGACTCGTCTTGCATGCCCCGGTCGGGGCACACCTCGACTCCCGACTGTTCCCGAAGCTGATGTCGCCACCGGTCGTTCGACGCTTCGTGCGTCGGGCGATCAGCGCCCGACCGCTTCGCGGCGTGCTCCACAACCGGTTCTTCCCCACGGGCGTACCGGAGCCACACCGGGCCCGGTTTTTCGAGGGCTACCGGTCCTGCGAAGCCTTCGGTCTGATGTTCGACATCATCGACGCCCCGTGGTTCGACGGGTTGACGCCGATCGGCGACGTGCCGACCCGCCTGCTCTGGGGGTCGGGCGATCGCGTACTCGACGCCGAGCACACCGCGTCGTTCCAGGAGAAGGCACCGTCGGCCGCGGTCGAGATCATCGACGGCTGGGACCATTTCCCGATGCTCGAGCAACCCGACGAGTACGGCGAGGTGATCGCCCGCATCGCCGAAGAACTCATCGATGGGTGATCCGGCCGCCCTCGTCCTGGGCGCCGGCGGCTTCGAGGCCCACGGCGTCCCGGCGAAGGCCGCCCTCCTCGACCGAGCTCGGCGCGCTGGGCTCCAGGTCCCCGACGGCATGGTGGCGCTCGACGGCGGAGACGCCGAGACCGCCGCGACCCATGCGCCGGCCGCCACCTCGTTCGCGGTGCGTTCGGCCTTCGGCGCCGAGGACGGCGCAGCGTCGAGCCGCGCCGGATGGTTCGAGACCGAGCTTCGGGTGCCGCGCGCCGATCTCGCCGACTCGATCGAGCGGGTGCGTTCGTCGCGCAACCGCGTCGACGACGCAATCCGGGCCGATGTGCTCGTGATGGCGATGGTCGACGCACAGCACGCCGGAGTCGCCTTCACCGAACCCGACACCTACGACGACATCGTCAACACGGTCACCGGCACGGCCGAGGGTCTCGTCGCAGGAGACGAGGCGGGTGACCGACTGCTCCTCCCCCGCATCGAGACGCCCGACCAACCATGGGCCCGGCGTCTGCGCGACCTGCTCGCTCGGGTTCGCCACGAGTTCGGCGATCGACCGTGGGACATCGAGTGGGCCGATGACGGCCAGCGGTGCTGGCTGGTGCAGATCCGCCCGATCACCGCACCTCCACGCCGCCAGGAGTTCCTCACCCTGGCGAACCACGCCGAGACCCTCCCGGACCTTCCCTCGACCCTCATGACGTCGGTGATCGCCGAGGCCGGGCCAGAGCTCTTCGGCTGGTACCGGCGCTTCGACCCGAGTCTGCCGGCCGATCGTCCCTTCCTGGTCGTGCGCGGCGGCCGTCCGCTCATCAACCTGACCCTCCTCGAGGACATGCTCCGCCACCTCGGGCTGCCCACCGGTCTGGTCGCCGACAGCATCGGTGGCGACGCAGCCGTCCGGCGACCCGCCAACCTGCGGCGCCTGATGCGCAAGCTCCCCGTGCTCGTCCGGATGGGCCTGGCTCAACTCGGTGCCGTCGCCGACTCGAAGCGGATCCGGCGCCGGTTCGTCGACCTGCCCGGAGGCAGGGACACCTTCGCCGCCGCCCTCGACGACCTGCACGAGGCCTATGTGCGGCTCGTCACCGGCATGTTCCCGCTCTCGAGCGGCATCGGGCCGCCCCTGTCGATCCTGCGGCGGGTCGGCACGCTCGACGAGCACGCCGCCCGACACCGCACGATCACCACCGAGATGGCGGCGGAGATGGCCGCGATCGGTCACGATGCGGCCCGCCGCGACGAGTTCCTCTCCCGGTTCGGGCATCGGGGGGTGTACGAGAGCGATGTCGCCCGACCCCGCTACGCCGAGCGTCCCGAACTCCTCGCCGGTGCGGCGAGCGCCGACAGCGAGCGACGACGGCCGCGGCGGACGATCCGCGGCGTGCTGACCTGGCCGATCTGGGCCGCGGCCAGCCGGCCGATGGCGGCACGGGAGTTGCTGCGCCACGACGCGATGCGGGCCTTCACCGCGGTGCGCCACGACCTCGCGCGGCTCGCGGGCGCGGCCGTCGCCGACGGCCGACTGCGATCGGTCGACGATGTGTGGCTGCTCGAGGCCCACGAAGCACGAGCGCTCGACGACGGCTGGGCACCCGACGCCGGGTTCTGGACCGAACGCGAGGACCACCGCCGCGACCTCGCCGAGCTGGTCGTCCCGACGACGGTCGCCGCCGATCTGGATCCGGCGGCCTGGAGCAGCGTCGGGGTCGATCCGGGCGACGCCATCGTCGGCATGGGCCTGACCTCGGGTGTCGTGACCGGCCGTGCGTGGGTTCTCGACGAGCCGTCCGCCGAGCCGCCACCCCACGCCGACGAGCCGGTCGTGCTGGTCGCCCGGTCGATCGACGCCGGCTGGATCGCCACCATGGCCGCCGCCGACGCGGTCGTCGCCGAGATCGGCGGCGACCTCTCCCACGGCTCGATCCTCATCCGCGAGTTGGGGCTTCCCGCCGTCACCAACGCCCGCGGCGTCACCCGCGCGTTCACGACCGGCGAACGCGTCACGGTCGACGCGACCACCGGCCGGGTCGCACCGGCCGAGTGAATCAGCCGGCGGCGCGCAGCCGTTCGAGCGTGTCGATCATCGTGGCGACGACGAGGTCGACCTTGTAGCCGGTCTCGGGAAGTGGGTTGGCGCCCTCGGCACAGGCTTCCGCCGCCGCTCGGATCGTCGCATCGTCGAGTGTCTGGCCGGTGAGCACCGCTTCGGCGGCGTCCATGCGCAATGGCACCGTGGCCACGCCGCCGAGCGCCAGTCGACACTCGGCGATCGTGTCTTCCTCGACGCGCGCCCTCGCCACCGCCTCGACCAGCGGCCACTCCGCCTCGAACCGAGAGATCGATCGGAAATAGGCGCCCCGCTCCCCCGACCAGCCGCCATCGACGTGCACGGCCGCGATGACCTCGCCGTGAGCGAGCTCGTTGGCCCGAGATCCGGCCGATCCATCACCCAGGACGGCATCGAGCGTGCGATGTGAGCCATCCGCCATCTCGATGGAGGTGTCGTAGCACCGCAGCGCCATCGCGATCGTCGATGGATGCGGGTGCACACAGTCGGAGCGATCGAACACGACGCCGTAGAGGTGGCGACCGGTCCGAGCCGGGCACGCGTCACCCCCGGTCTTGAGGCAGTCGATGTCGGGGTGGCGGTAGTACCAGCAGCGGGAGTGCTGCGTGAGGTTGCCGGCGATCGTTCCCGTCGCCCGGATCTGGGGTGTGGCCAACGAACCGGTCGAGATGGCGAGCGCCGGATGGCTCTCGCGGAGGTCGGCCGCGACGGTCGCCATGCGGGTGCCGCCGCCGATCCGGACGCCGGCGTCAGACCGGTCGATGCCGGCGAATCCCGCGATGGCGGTGAGGTCGACGATGGTGGGAGCGGCGTTGTGGGAGCGCAGCCGCTCCTGCAGGTCGGTACCGCCCGAGCGCATCACAGCGCCCGCGGGCACCTCGATGTCGGCGTAGGAGTCGGGGAAGTGGATCATCGCAGACCCTCCAGAACGCGATCGGGCCGAATGGGCAGGTGGGTGGGGCGCCAACCGGTGGCGTTGAAGATGGCGTTGCCGACCGAGGCGGCCGGACTGATCGTGGCGACCTCGCCGAGCCCGACCCCGCCGCCGGGCACGTGTTCCCAGCCGTCGGTGTGGAAGTGGATGTCGATTTCGGGCGTGTCGCCGAGCTGGGGAATCCGGTAGTCCTCGAGGTTGCAGCTGAGGGTGAGGCCGGTGTGGGGATCGATCACCTGCTGCTCGTAGAGCGCCAGGCCGACGCCCTGGATGATCGAGCCTTCGCACTGGTTGCGGGCCGTGGCCAGCGAGTGGATTCGCCCGACCGAGAGACCGCCGTGCACCGTCAGGACCCGCACCTTGCCGGTGAGCGTGTCGACCTCGACCTCACTGACGTGCAGGGCAGCCGAGAAGCCGCGGCCCACCCGAAGGCTGGTCGGCATCGTCATCGGCAGACCGCGGCGGTGGTCGGCCGCTCGCTGCACCCGGACGTGGACGCCGTCGTGTTCGGTGCCGGGCTGGCCACCGACCTGCTCACGCAGCTTCTCGGCGGCAGCCACCGCCGTCGACCAGATCGACGGTGTCGTGCGAGACCCGCCCGACGCCGGACCGTGGGGGCGGGAGCCGTCGGCCACACCCATCCGCACGATGACCTCGGACGGGTCGATCTCGAAGACCTCGGCGACCGCCTTCGCCATCAGCGTCTTGGATCCGGTGCCCATGTCCTGGGTGGCGATGGACACGGCGAGGCGGCCGTCCTCGACCGCGACCTCGACCTCGGTGTTGGGGTCGAGCATGTACATCCAGTTGGCGGCGGCCACGCCGACACCACGGCGGAAGCGACCCATGTCGTTCCCCACGGGCCGACGCGACGCCCAGAGGTCGAGCCCCTGGGCCCAGTCGTAGAGCGCCATGCGCTTGGGGTTGCGGTCGAGGCCGCGGCGGACGTCGATCGGGTCCCGGCCGAGTTGATGGGCCGCTTGGTCGACGGTGCTCTCGAGCGCCCACGCCGCGGTGGGTCCCCCCGGCCCGCGGAACGGGGCACCGGGCGGGGTGTTGGTGACGACGTCGACGTCGCGGGTCAGTTTCGGCGCCCTGCGGTAGGTGAGCGCAGCGATCATGCCGTAGACGCCGTTGATACCGGCACCAGCGTGGGCCTCGTCGTCCATGGTCAACGCCTGGTAGGAACCGTCGTCTCCGACGAGCAGGCTGACCTTGCTCGAGCTGCCAGGCCGGTTGCCGGTCGCGGTCAGCTCCTCTCGACGATCGAGCACCAGGCGGACCGGCCGTCGGGCCGCCTGCGAGAGCTCGATGGCGCCGTGCATGTCGGGGGTGAGTGCGAGCTTCGCGCCGAAGCCACCACCGACGAAGTCGGCGTTGAGCTCGACCGCGGCGGGGTCGAGCCCGTAGTGCTCGGCGAGTTCCTCATGGACGAGGTGCACGCCTTGGGTGCTCGTCCACACCCTGAGCTTCGCCGGATCCGACCAGTCGGCGACCGTGCAGTGCGGTTCGAAGGCGGTGTGCATCTGCACGCCGGTGCCGAGGTGCAGCTCGGCGAGGCCGGCATCGCCCCGCTCGCGGGCTTTGGCGATGCGCCGCTCCGCGCTGAAGCCGCGGTAGCGCACCGTGATGGGGCCGCGGACGTTGCCGTTCCAGCGGGCGGGGAACGACGCACCCTCGGCGGCGTTGGGGGCGGCCTTCCTGGAGTCCCTGTCGGGGTAGACCGCGGGGGCACCCTCGGCCTTGGCCGACTCGGGGTCGGTCACGAATGGCTTCGGCGTCAGCTCGATCGGGAAGTCGGTGGCGAGACGTCGTGCCTCGGCGAGCGTCTCGGCGGCCACCGCGGCGATCGGCTGACCGGCGTAGACGACCGATCGATGCTCACCGAGGAGATCGACGACGAACGGCGCGGCGTCCATCGGGGTGGGCCCGACGTCGGCCGCCGCGATCGGCGAGCGCACGATCACCGCGTGGAGGCCGTTCTCGGGAAAGACGTCGGCGGTGTACACCGCTGCGCCGGTGACCTTGGCCTCGGCGTCGACCCGGGCGCTGGGGCCGGGTTCGTCGTGCTCGCCCCGGCACGCCGCAGCGACCGCCTTGTAGATGCCTTCGTAGGCGCCGCATCGGCAGAGGTTCCCGGCGAGCGCATCGGCGATGGCGTGGCGGTCGGGTTCGGTGTCGCCGTGCTCGGCCCGCCAGCGGTCCACGAACGCTGCGGCGGCGGTGACGAATCCGGGCGTGCAGTAGCCGCACTGGAGACCGTCGTGGGCCATGAACGCCCGTTGGGCGGGGTGGAGGTCGGCGCCGTCGGCGAGGCCTTCGACCGTCGTGACCTCGGCATCGCGCATCGCCGTGGCCGGCGTGAGACAGCCGACGACCGGCGTCCCGTCGAGCTGCACGGTGCATGCACCGCAGACGCCACCGGCGCACACCAGCTTCGATCCGGTGAGCCCGAGCTGTTCGCGGATGACGTCGACGGCGGACTCGTGGCCCTCGACCGCGATCGTGCGGGACTCGCCATTGATCGTCACGGGGATGTCGACCGTCGTGGAGGTGGGGGTCGTCACGTCGTGCCTCTTCCAGAGTGTGCTGCGAAGCGGAGGATTTCCTCCGCACAACGATCACCATAGTCGGGCGACCGGAGGATTTCCTCCGTTGATCGGAAGTTTTCTTCCGGTCGACGTCGATCTCGCTACGGTGGTCCCCGTGAGCACCCAGGCCGACGAGACGACTGATCGCATTCGCGCGGCCGCGCTCGCGCTCTTCGCGGAACGGGGCTACGGCAACACGACGATCGAGCACATCTCGACCGCCGCCGACGTCGGCGTCGCCACGATCTATCGGCGGTGGGCGGACAAGGCTGCCATCGCCAACGACTTGTACGGCCTCGGCCTCGACTCGATGGACGTCATCCTCGCCGAGCCGGAGCCAGGCGAACCGCGCGAGCAGTTCATCGAGATCTGGAACCGGGCATGGAGCTGGGCCACCGCGAACCGGGACATGTTCGCGTTCATCAACGCCAGCCTCGGGGCCCCGTGGCTGACGCCGGAGCTGGCGGCGCGCAAGGCGACGATGACCGAAGCCGAAGTCGGCACCTACTCCCGCTTCGAGATCGACGCAGCCCCGGACTTCGCCGCCGCACTCATCGGCGGCGCGCTGATGTCGATCCTCGCCATGGAGCCCGACGTCGAACCCGACGAGGTCGGCGCCCGCCTGTGGCGGGCCCTCAAACTCGACGCCGATTGATCGACGCAGGTCAGGCGAAGTCTCCGGCCGAGGACCGCAACTCGAGGATGGCGTCGTCGACCGATCGGCGGCCGGCCCGAGTCAGCCCCGCCACCCCGAACTCGATCTCGGCCAACGCGACCGCCGCAGCCTCCACTCGGCGCCGGCCCACGGCGGTGAGCACGGCGAGCGTGGTTCGGCGATCCGTCGGGTGTGCCTTGCGGGCGACGAGCCCGTCCGCCTCGAGTCGGTTGACGGTGTTGGTGACCGAGGCGGGATGCACCTGCAGCCGATCTCCCACCTTGCCGAGGGGCAGCTCGCCCTCCCGGGTGAACGACAGAAGCGCCAGCACCTCGAAGCGCGAGAAGTTCAGCCCGAGCGGCGCGAGCGCGGCGTCGATGCGGCCCGACAGGATCTGATGCGCTCGGGTGATCGAGGTCGCGGCCGTCATCGCATCGACCGCCGACCAGCCGGCCGCCCGCCAGTTGGTGGCGGCCTCGTCGATCGGGTCGAAGTCCAGCGACATCGTGCAGTACCCTAGGGAGAAATACTTGGACGTCAAAGTATTCGAGGATCTGCCCATGAGCGACGACCGACAGGCCTGGCGAGATCAGTACGACGCGACCCGGCTTCGTGACGTGCCCTTCGAGACGATGTCGGGCGTGCCCGTCGACCCGGTCTACGGCGACGATCCGATGCCAGGCCAGTACCCGTACACCCGCGGTCTCCACGCCGCCGGCTACCGCTCACGCCTCTGGACGATGCGGATGTTCGCCGGCTTCGGTACCGCGGAGGACACCAACGCCCGCTTCAAGGAGATCCTCCGCAACGGCGGCATGGGCCTCTCCACCGCCTTCGACATGCCGACGCTCATGGGCTACGACTCCGACTCGCCGTGGGCGATGGGCGAGGTCGGCCGTGCCGGGGTCGCGGTCGACACGCTGCGCGACATGGAGGACCTCTACGCCGACATCGACCTCGGCACCGTCTCCACCTCGATGACGATCAACGGTCCGGCCGCCGCGCTCCTCGCGATGTACATCGCCGTGGGCGAGCAAGGCGGGGTCGCCAAGGCCGACCTGGCCGGGACGATCCAGAACGACATCTTGAAGGAGTACCAGGCGCAGAAGGAGTACATCTATCCCCCGCGCCCGAGCATGCGCATCGTCACCGACATGATCCGCTACACCTCGGCCGAGATGCCGAAGTGGCACCCGGTCTCGATCTCCGGGTACCACATCCGCGAGGCGGGCTCGACCGCGGCCCAGGAGCTCGCCTTCACCCTCGCCAACGGCTTCGCCTACGTCGAAGCCGCCCTCGCCGAAGGCCAGGACGTGAACCAGTTCGGTCGTCGCCTGTCGTTCTTCTTCAACGCCCACTCCGACTTCTTCGAAGAGATCGGCAAGTTCCGTGCCGCCCGCCGCATCTGGGCCCGCTGGATGAAGGAGCGCTACGGCGCCACCGACGAGCGGGCGATGATGTGCCGCTTCCACACTCAGACCGCGGGCGTGTCGCTCACCGCCCAGCAGCCCGAGAACAACATCGCCCGCGTCGCGATCCAGGCGCTGTCGGCGGCGCTCGGCGGCACCCAGTCGCTGCACACCGATTCCTTCGACGAGGCACTCGCCCTCCCCACCGAGAAGGCCGCCCGCATCGCCCTACGCACCCAGCAGGTCGTCGCCCACGAGACCGGGGTCACCAATGTGGCCGATCCCCTCGGCGGGGCCCCGTACGTCGAGTGGATGACCGACGAGATGGAACGCCAGGCCGAGGCCGTCTTCGCCCACCTCGACCAGCTCGGCGACGGCTCGATCCTCGAGGGGATCTACGCCGGAATCGAGAACGGCTACTTCGTCGGAGAGATCGCCGACGCCGCCTACCGCTTCGAGCGCGAGGTCAACAACGACCGGCGCATCATCGTCGGCGTGAACGGCTACACCGACGGCAATGACGAGGACGAGACCAACCTGTTGCGCATCGACCACACCGTCGAGGAGCTCCAGCGAAAGCGTCTCGAAGCGGTGAAGCAGGAGCGCGACTCCTCCGCCGTCGATGCGTCGCTCGCCGCCATTCGCACCGCCGCCGAAGATCCGACCGTGAACCTGATGCCGCCGATCATCGACGCGGTGAAGACCTACGCCACCGAGGAAGAGATCAGCAACGCGATGCGCGACGTGTTCGGCACCTATGTGGAACAGGCGATCGTCTGATGCCCGAATCCGACCCCACCGAGGCCGCCCACACCATCCGGGTCGTGCTGGCCAAACTCGGCCTCGACGGTCACGACCGTGGCATCAAGGTCGTCGCTCGGATCCTGCGCGACGCCGGCATGGAGGTCATCTACCTCGGTCTCCGGCAGACCACGGCGTCGATCGTCGCCGCGGCCGAGGAGGAGGACGCCGATGCGATCGGCTTGTCGATGCACAACGCCGGCCATCTCGCCCTCGCACCGGCCATGCTCGCCGCGCTCGACGAGGCCGACCTCGACATCCCGTTGATCATCGGCGGGATCATCCCCGACGCCGACGTGCCGGTGCTGGAGCAGGCCGGGGTCGCCGCCATCCTCGGCCCGGGCGCGCCGGCCGAAGAGGTCGTCGCCTCGGTGCGGGCAGCCGTCGACGCGTGAGCGACTGACCCCGTGAGCGTTCGCAAACTCGAACCCGCCGCACTCGTCGAGCGCGCCCTCACCGGCGATCGACGCGCCATCGGACGACTGCTCACCCTGATCGAGCGCGGCGGGGCGCCGGCCGACGAGATCACCGAACGCACCCACGCCGAGGCGCGGGGCGGGCACGTGGTGGGGATCACCGGCGCACCCGGGGCCGGCAAGTCGACCCTGACCGGCCAGCTGATCCGTCACCTCCCCACCCTGGGCCTGAGACCGGCCGTCCTCGCCGTCGACCCGTCGTCGCCCCTGACCGGGGGCGCCATCCTCGGCGACCGCGTCCGGATGGACGACGTCGCCGGCGACGGTGGGTTCATCCGGTCGGTCGCGACCCGCGGTCATGCCGGCGGCCTGGCCCTCTCGGTGCCGGGTTCGGTCCGGGCCTTCGACGCCTGTGGGTTCGACCCGGTCCTGATCGAGACGGTCGGGGTCGGCCAGGTCGAGGTGGACGTCGCCGGGGCCGCCGACACGACGGTCGTCGTGGTCAACCCCGGCTGGGGTGACGCCGTGCAGGCCAACAAGGCCGGCCTGCTCGAGGTCGCCGACGTCTTCGTCATCAACAAAGCCGACCGCGACGGCGCCAACGACACCCGTCGCGACCTCGAACTCATGCTCGACCTCAGCCATGTCAGCGGCCACGAGGACGAGAGCGGTTATCGGCCTCCGATCCTGATGACCACCGCCACCGACGGCGCCGGCGTCGCGGCCATGTGGGACGCGATCGCCGCCCATCGAGACCACCTCGACGCGACCGGCGGGCTCAGCGGCCGACGCACGCAGCGCTTCCGCTACGAGGTACGCAACCGCCTCGGCATGCGGATCGACGGGGCGATCGCCGACGCGACCGCCCGCATCGAGCCCGACGGCCGATCCCCCGCCGCCGTTGCCGCCGAGCTGGCGGGCCGTCTTCTGGCCTGAGCGGCATGGCCGCCGTAGGGTCGGCGGCCATGGGACAACTCGACGGCAAGGTCGCACTCATCACGGGCGGCGCACGGGGACAGGGGGCGGCCGAGGCCACCCGCTTCATCGACGAAGGCGCGACGGTGCGCATCACCGACGTGCTCCACGACGACGGCGGTGCGCTCGCCGACGAGCTCGGCGGGTCGGCCAGCTATCGGCCACTCGACGTCCGCAACGCCGAGGAGTGGCAGACGGTCGTCGACGAGATCGTGGCCGAACACGGTCGACTCGACGTGCTGATCAACAACGCCGGCATCTTCGCGATCGGCGACATGGCCTCGACGACCGAGGACGACTGGCACCGCATGCTCGACGTCAACCAGACCGGCGTGTTCCTCGGCATGAAGACGGTCGCGCCGCAGATGAAGGCACAGGGCTCGGGCAGCATCGTGAACATCTCGTCGATCGCCGGCCTGCGCGGCACCGGCGCCGCGTTCGCCTACGGCGCCACCAAGTGGGCGGTGCGCGGCATGACCAAGTCAGCGGCCCAGGAGCTCGGCCCGTTCGGGGTGCGGGTCAACTCGATCCACCCCGGCATCATCGAGACCCCGATGCTCGAACTGCTCGGCGGCGATGGCGCCGCCCTCACCGAACGCACCCCGCTCGGCCGATCCGCCGACGCCGAGGAGGTCGCCAAGTTGGCGCTCTTCCTGGCCTCGGACGAGTCGAGCTACAGCACGGGCAGCGAGTTCGTCATCGACGGTGGCTGGACGGCGATGTCGTGACCGGCAGCGCCGTCGCCGAGACGAGGACCCGCTCGTGAGCGAGTGGTCGCGGGTCCGCTACGACACGCCGGCCGACGGCGTGGCCCGCATCACCCTGGCCCGGGCCGACGTGGCCAACGCGCAGGACTACCGGATGCTCTCCGAGCTCAACGAGGCGTTCGATCAGGCGGCCCGCGACGATGCGATCCGCGTGATCGTGCTGGCTGCCGACGGCAGGCACTTCTCGTCGGGGCACGATCTGCGCGACGACCCCGACATGGCCGAGTTCGACCCGGTCGGTACCCAGTGTCACTTCGACGCGGACGGGGCCGAGGGCTACATGGCCCGCGAAGCCGAGATGTACGTCGGTCTGTGCTGGCGGTGGCGCAACCTGCCGAAACCCACGATCGCCTCGGTGCAGGGCAAGGTCATCGCGGGCGGGCTCATGCTCGTGTGGCCGATGGACCTCATCGTGTGCAGCGACGACGCCACCTTCTCCGACCCGGTCGTCGCCTTCGGCGTGAACGGTCACGAGTACTTCGTGCATCCCTACGAGGCGGGGCAGCGGCTGGCGAAGGACATGCTCTTCACCGGCCGAGCGATCACCGCCGACGAAGCGCTCCAGCACGGCATGGTCAACCGGGTCGTCCCGCGGGCGGACCTCGAGTCCGAAACCCTCGCCCTCGCGTCGCACATCGCCAAACGGCCGATGTTCGGCCTGACCCTCGCCAAGCAGTCGGTCAACAACTCGATGGACGCCATGGGCATGTACACCTCGATCCAGTCGGCGTTCGGGTTGCACCATGTCGCCCACAACCACAACCGGCTCGTCCACGGATCGCTCGTCGATCCCACCGGGCTGCAGGTCGTCCGCGACGAGGCGTAGTCGCCCACCGGTGTGGGCCGATCGCCCCATCGAGGTCCCGCCCCGCCCGACGTAGCATTGGACGATGGCCGAACTGATGGATCGCTTCCCGGCGATCGCCGACCTCGAGAAGCGGGCGAGCCGACGGATCCCGCACTTCGGGTGGGAGTACCTCGCGAGTGGCACCGGCGACGAGTCGGCGATGCATCGCAACCGCACCGCGATGCTCGAGGTCGAGCTGCTCCCCCAGCTGATGAAGGGGGTGCTCGACCCGATCACCACCACCGAGCTGTTCGGCACCGAGTACGTCGCGCCGATCGGCGTCGCGCCGGTCGGCATGACCGGGCTGATCTGGCCCGGCTCGGATCTCGCCTTGGCTCGCGCCGCGCAGGCGGGCCGGTTTCCGCACGTGCTCAGCACGGTCGCGACCACGACCCCCGAAGACGTCGGCCCGGTCGCCGGCGACATGGGGTGGTTCCAGTTGTACCCGCCGCGCGAGGCCGAGTTGCGCGACGCCCTGCTCGACCGGGTCGCCGGGGCCGGCTATCGCACCCTCGTGGTCACCGCCGACGTGCCCGCCGGCAGTCGCCGTGAGCGCCAGCGCAAGGCCCACATCCGGGTACCGCCGAAGATCACGCCCCGGCTGCTCGTGCAGTCGGCGCTCCACCCGGCCTGGTCGATCGCCGTACTCCGACACGGGATCCCCCGGTTCCGCACGATCGAGGAGTACATCCCCGGCGGATCCCTCGCCGCCGTCGCCGGCTTCGTCGGCGCCAGCCTCGGCGGGTCGCTCAGCTTCGACTACCTCCGCGAGGTCCGTGAGCGCTGGGACGGCACGATCGTCGTCAAGGGCATCCTCGATCCCGGCGACGCCCGCCGATCGATCGACCACGGCGCCGACGCGGTGTGGGTGTCGAACCATGGTGGGCGACAGCTCGAGGCGTCGCCGGCGGCGATCAGCTGCCTTCGGCCCGTGGTCGAGGAGGTCGGCGACGCCGTCCCCGTGCTGTTCGACTCCGGCGTGCGCTCGGGAGCCGACGTGGCGAGAGCGATCAGTCTGGGCGCCGACTTCGTGTTCGCCGGCCGGCCCTTCTACTTCGGCATGGGAGCGCTCGGCGACCGCGGCGCCGCCCACGCCTATGAGATCCTGCGCGACGGGCTCGTGAACGTCATGCACCAGACCGGTTGTGAGACGATCGCCGAGCTTCGAGATCGGGCCGCGTGAACCCGATCGCCCCCCGCCAAACCGGGCCCCACGTCTGGCGCGGGAGGGAGCTGTCCGACACGGACTGGACGTGGCGCCTCGAGCCGCACGAGATCGCCGAACTCGTCGCAGCCGCGGACCGAGGAACGCGGGACCTGCCGGTCGTCGGGCCTCGGCTCGACGCACTCCGGCAGCGCCTGATCCGTGGCCGCGGCTTCGAGCTGCTGCGCGGTCTCCCGCTCGACGAGATCGGCCATGACCGGGCCGCCGAGATCCTGCTGTTGATCGGCCGACACCTCGGTTCGCTGCGGTCACAGAACGCCGCTGGCGACCTGCTCGGCCACGTCCGCAACGTCGGACTCGACGCATCGAATCCCGACGTGCGGATCTATCAGACCGATCAGCGCCAGACGTTCCACACCGACTCGTCCGACGTCGTCGGGTTGCTGTGCCTGAACGAGGCGGCCGAGGGAGGCGACTCGATGCTGGTGAGCGCCGCGGCGATCTACAACGAGATGTTGGACCGCGACCCGTCTCTCGCCCACGCCCTGTTCGCCCCCGTCGCGACCGACCGCCGAGGCGAGGTTCCACCGGGGCAGGATCCGTTCTTCCTGATCCCGGTGCTCAACTGGTACGACGGCGCACTCACCGTGATCTACCAACGGCAATACATCGAGTCGGCATCGCGCTTCGACGACGCCCCACCGCTCTCGGCGACCCAGCGGAGAGCACTCGACCTCTTCGACGAGATCGCCGACGACCCGACGATGCACCTGTCGATGCGACTGCAACCCGGCGACATCCAGTTCGTGCACAACCACTCGCTGCTGCACGACCGCACCGGGTTCGTCGACGATCCGGCCGCACCCCGCCACCTCCTGCGGCTGTGGTTGTCGATCCCCGGCGATCGGGAACTGCCGCCGATCTTCGCCAGCCGCTACGGCTCGATCACCGTCGGCGACCGGGGCGGCATCGTCGTCGCGTGACCGCTACGGCTTTCGGGTGGGCGCGTCGACCGGCTGCACGTACTGCCACCCGAACCGGCCCTTGATGCAGAGCATGCCGTGGGTGATCGAGTGGTCGGCCGGCGACGTGACCTTCACGATCGTGTCGTCCTGGGTGTGCAGTTCGAGGTTGCACCCGACCCCGCAGTAGGAACACACCGTCCGGGTGACGTCTTGATCCTCGGGACGCCAGTCGTCGGCCTCGCGCAGGTCGTACTCGGTCTTGAACTGGATCGCGCCGGTGGGGCACACCCCGATGCAGTTGCCGCAGTACACACAGGCCGAATCGGGAAGGGTGACGTCGAACTCGGTGGAGATGCGGGCGTCGAACCCGCGGCCGCTCACCGCGATCGCATAGGTGTGCTGGGCGTCGTCGCCACACGCCTCGACGCACTTGTAACAGAGCACGCAGCGGTCGTAGTCGCGGATGTAGAGGTTGTCCTGGATCTTGGGCGCCTCGCCCATGCGCAGCGCCGGCAGTTCGTACTGGTCGTAACGCTCGGGCTCGGAGCCGTAGTGCGCCATCCACTTCTGCAGCTCGGGCGCCTGGTCGAGGTTGACCCCCGAACCGAGGAACTCGAGCACCATCTTGCGGCTGTGACGGACACGATCGGAGTCGGTCTCGACGACCATGCCCTCCTCGGCGGGGCGAGCACACGACGGAACCAGCGCACGGCTGCCCTCGACCTCGACCACGCACACGCGACAGACGTTGACCGGCGTGAGGTTCTCGGCCCAGCACAGGGTCGGCGTGTCGACACCGGCGGACTCGCACGCCTTGTGGATCGAGGTCCCTTCCGGCACCTCGACGGCCTGGCCGTCGATGGTCAGGCTGACCCTCACTTCGGACTTCGGGGTCTCGATCATCGTCACGATGCGACCCCCGGGACGAGACCGAGCGAGATGGCGGAGTTGATCGCCGAGGCCGCGGTGTGGCCGAGTCCGCAGATCGAGGCGTCGACCATGACCTGGGAGATGTCGTCGACCAACTGGCGACGTTCGGGCGTGAGCGAGCCCTTCTGCTGGAGCACAACCATCGTCTCGTTCTGGCGGACCGTCCCGACGCGGCACGGCACGCACTGGCCACAGGACTCGTCGCGGAAGAACTGCGAAATGCGGACGAGCACGTCGACCATGTCGATCTCGTCGGTGAAGACCATCACGACACCCGAGCCGAGCGTGGTGCCGCGCTCGCGAGCGTCCTCGAGCGTGATCGGCATGTCGAGGTAGGAGGCGTCGACGAAGGACCCGGCGGCACCGCCCATCAGCACGGCGGCGAGTTCACCCGTGACCCCGCCGGCGAGTTCCAACACCTCGCCGAGGGTCGTGCCGAATTCGACCTCGTACACGCCCGGCCTCGCGACCCGACCGCTGAGGCACAGCAGCTTCGTGCCCGGCGACCGTTCGGTTCCCCGCTCGCGGTAGCCGTCGGCACCCACCAGGACCACGTCGAGCGCGTTGAGCAGCGTCTCGGGGTTGTTGATCGCCGTCGGCTCCTGGAACAGGCCGTGGGTGGTCGGGAACGGCGGCTTGCTGCGGGGTTCGCCGCGGAACCCCTCGAGCGAAGCGAACAGCGCCGTCTCCTCGCCGCAGATGTACGCGCCCGCACCGCGGCGGATCTCGATCTCGAATCGATGACCCGAATCCAGGATGTTCTCGCCGAGCAGCCCCGCTTCACGCGCCTGGTCGATCGCGTTCTGCAACCGCGCGGTGGCGAGCGGATACTCGCCCCGGATGTAGATCCAGCCGTTCTCGGCGCCGCAGGCGAACCCCGAGACGGTGAGCGCCTCGACGACGGCGAACGGATCGTTCTCCATCACGACCCGGTCCTTGAACGTGCCGGGCTCGGACTCGTCGCAGTTGGCCACGACGTGCTTGGGCCGGCCCTGTTCGGCGGCGACCGCACGCCACTTGATGCCGGTCGGGAACGCAGCACCACCGCGACCCGACAGACCCGAGTCGGCGACCGCCGTGCAGACCGCGTCGGCCCCCATCTTGACGGCGGCCTGCAGCGCCGCGTAGCCGCCGTGGGCGCGGTAGGAGTCGAGTGAGGTCGGGTCGACGACGCCGACGCGCTTCAAGAGCCGCAACGAGGGATCACCCTGCTGGTGGAACAGCTCGTAGGGCTGATCGTCGGCGTGCACCCGGTCGGGCCCACCGACGCCCTGGACGAACTCGGCGACGGCACCCGTGGTGACGTCGGCCCGTTCACACTGCCCGAGGCACGGCGATTCGTGGACGTTCGCACCCTGGGCCCGGAGCTCGGCGATGCGGTCGGCGGCTCCGGCGATCTGGCACGCAGCGTCGACGCAGACATGGGTGACGTCGCCCGCCTGCGCGGGCTCCTCGACCCGGAACAGGTCGTAGAAGGTGGCGACGCCATAGGCCTCCGCCGGAGGCACCTGCAGTGTTTCGCAGACATAGTTGAGCCCGCCCTCGCTGATCCAGCCCTTGGCGTTCTGGAGCGCGTGGAGGGCGGGCAACAGCAGGTGCCGGTGCCCGTGCCGCTTCGATGTGCCCGCTCGGATCAGTCGTTCGCTTTCGCGAACGACGACGAACCGGCCACCGAGGGCTGCGTCGACAGCGGCGATTTCGACATCGTCAGCCGTCTCCTCGGAGATGTACAGGTCAGCCATTCAGCCTCTGCTCGTTGCGCACCCGGAGGGGGGCGAGGTCTACGGGTTGGTCGCCACCACCGGCGATGCGATCTTGTCCACACGGATCGACGCGGCCTTGAACTCCGCGGTGCCGGAGTCGCGATCCCATTCGTCGTTGGTGATCAGGTTGATGTCGACGAGGTCCGGGAAGTGGAAGGTCGTGAAGGTGAGGCCCTTGGGGATGTCGGGCTGGATGCGGACCCCCATCTCGACGCTGCCGCGGGGCGACGAGACCCGCACGCGCTCGCCGTCCTCGATGCCGAGGGCGGCGGCGTCGTCGGGGTTCATGTCGAGTTCGTCGCCGTAGCGGATCGGGTTGTCGAAGCCGCCCGACTGCACGCCGGTGTTGTAGGAGTCGAGCGACCGACCGGTGGTCAGCCGCAGCGGGAAGTCGGCGCTGAGCTGCTCCTTGGGGCCCTCGTGGTGGGTGATCGAGAACGGCGACGGCTCGCGTCCGCCGAGGCCCTCCTCCCACAACCAGCCGTGGAGGAACGGCGAACCGGGGTGGTCGAGGTCGGGGCACGGCCACTGCAGACCGCCCTCCTGCTCGAGCCGCTCGTAGCTCATGCCCGCGTGCATGGGCGACAGCGAACGGAGCTCGTCCCAGAGGTTCTCGGGGGTGGGATCGCCCCAGGAGTCGACCCCCATCCGCTTGGCGAGATCGCCGATGATCTCGTGGTCGTGGCGGCACATGCCCGGCGGGGTGACGGCGGGGCGCACTCGCTGGACCCGTCGCTCCGACGACGTGACGGTGCCGTCGCACTCGGCCCAACCGACCGACGAGGGGAGCACCACGTCGGCGAGTTCGGCGGTGCCGGTCATGAAGATGTCCTGGACGACGAGGATGTCGAGATCCTGCAGCAGCGCCCGGGTGTGGCCCGACGCGGCCTCGGAGTCGGCCGGGTTCTCGCCGATGCAGTAGGCGCCCTTGATGATGCCCTCCTCCATGCCTTCGAGCATGAGGGTCAGGTGGCGGCCGTTCTTGGCGGGGAGGTCCATCCCGTAGGTGGCCTCGAACTTCGCGAGGTGTTCGGGGTTGGTGATGTCCTGGAAGCCGGGGAGCTTGTTGGGCAGGGCACCCATGTCGCCGCCGCCCTGCACGTTGTTCTGCCCGCGCAGCGGCACCAGCCCCGATCCCCACTTGCCGATGTGGCCGGTGAGCAGGGCGAGGTTGCACAGCGATTTCACATTGTCGACACCGTTGTGGTGTTCGGTGATGCCGAGGGTCCAGAGGATCTGCGCGGTCTCGGCGGTTGCGTAGGCGTGGGCGACCTCTTGGATCGCGTGTGCCGGCACACCGGTGATCTGTTCGGCGTACTCGAGCGTGTACGGCTCGACGTGGGCCTTGTAGTCCTCGAACCCCTGCGACGAGTGGGCGATGAAGGCCGTGTTGTGGAGGTCGGCGGCGATGATCTCGCGGCCGATGGCGTTGGCCATCGCCACGTCGGTGCCGACGTTGAGACCGAGCCAGGCGTCGGCGAACTTGGCCGACGACGTGCGACGAGGGTCGACGGAGTACATCTTCGCCCCGTTGTCGAGCCCCTTCAGGACGTGGTGGAAGTAGATGGGATGCGCCTCACGGGCGTTGGATCCCCACAGGAGGATGACGTCGGTCTCCTCCACCTCCGTGTAGGAGGAGGTGCCCCCTCCCGCTCCGAACACTGCCGCCAGACCGACGACGCTGGGAGCGTGTCAAGTTCGATTGCACGAATCGATGTTGTTCGTGCCGAGTGCCATGCGGGCGAACTTCTGCGCCGCGTAGTTCATCTCGTTGGTGGACTTGGAGCAGCTGAAGACGGCGAACCCCTCGGGCCCGTGCTCGTCCTTGATCTTGGCGAAGCCCTCCGCGGCGCGGGTCAGGGCCTCGTCCCAGGTGGCTTCGCGCAAGACGCCGTCCTCGCGGACCATCGGCGTCGTCAGGCGGGGCAGCGGGTCGCTGAACCGCTTGGCTTTGCGCTTCTTGGCAGAACCGTTCGGGTATCCCACAGTGCGGAACAGTACCGCATCGTGGAACGATTGAGAATGGCGTGACCGGGTTTTTGGCTGACGGCTAAGGCGGTGGCCGGCCCGATGACGGCCTGATGACACCGGCGCCGGACACTGCGCCCATGCACCACCGTTCGCGCCGCGCGCGCCACGCCCTGTCGTTCGTCCTCGCCCTCGGTCTCGGGCTGGCGGTCACCACACCGGTCACCGCGCAGGAGGAGGACGAGGAGGACGCCGTCGACCCGGTGCCGCTGGCCGACGCGCTCGCCGCCATGGACGACGACGCGCTCGTCATCGTCGACGCGCCACCGGAGGGGTTCCCCACCTACCAGTACGGGGACGACCCGTCCTCGACCGCCCAGCTCACCGCCGACTACGCGACCATCACCGCTGCGAGCGCGGGCCTGTTCCTGTTCGGCGACGAGATCACGCTCTCCTGTGACGACGCCGAGGTCCTCTGCTCGAGCCCGGAGGACGCGCCGCTCCCCGATCTCTACCTCGGCATGTCGATGAGGTTCGCCGGCGAAATCCCACTCGACGGAGTCCCCGGCCAGATCATCAACTACTCGTTCCCCCATTTCGACCCCTCCGCGGAGCCCTTCGAGGCGCTGCCCCAGTTTCCCGGCGACACCTGGCAGGGCATGAACCGGGTCGCGGTCGCGGAGTCGCGCTCACCGTTCGCGCTGGCGCCGCAGGTCTTCACGCCCACCGGCGGCTGGCAGACCGGAACGCAGCACACGTTCGGGATCGCGGACGGCCGCGAGGTCTGGGTGTTCGTCCCCTTCGGCGCGTCTCCGGAGGAGGTCAGCGAGATGGAGACCGCGATCATCACCGCGCTCGCCGAGGAACAGCTCCCCGAGGGTGCATCGCCCGAGACGCTGCCACAGCGGATCGCAGACTGGATCTCCCGGGGAGGATGGTCCGCGGCGGTGCACGTCCATCAAGGCGACTTCGGGATCGAACTCCCCAGCACGATCACGGCGGTGCCGCCGACGCCACGCGGTTCCGACCGCCTCCCCATGCCGACCGAGGTGATCCTGATCGGCTCCGATGGCTTCGGGTTCCCCGACGATGAACCGCTCGTCCCCGGCCCCGGCGACCCCGCGCCCGACGACGAGACCATCACCATCGACCCGATCGACGAGGACGCCGACCCACCCCTCATCGACACGTCCGAGGACGCCGAGACCTCCGCCGACGCGACCGACGACGGTGGCGCGGCCGCAGCCGAGGCGCCGTCGACGGCCGACGGGAACGACGACGCAGCGGGCGGCGACGGCGGGGCGCCGACCGGGCTGCTGCTCGGCGGGACCGGTGTGGTGATCGTGGCCGGGGTCGCGCTGGCCGTCGGTCGCCGACGCAGGGGCGAACTGCAGGAGACCCCGATGGTCAAGCACGTGGACGACGGCGGTGCGGCGGCCGCCGAGGCGGGACTCGTCGTCACCGGCGCGGGTGCCACCGAACCGGACGGCACACCGATCCACGAGGACGTCGAGTTCGACTACGAGCGCGACGACGGCACCCATGTCGAGGGGTTCGGCACCCGCATGATCGGTGGCCAGACCACCTACGAGTACGCGGACGGCACCGTGCGCCGTGACCAGGAGGGGCCCCGCGCTCGGACCGTCGAGATCGCCCACCCCGACGGGACCCGCGAGGTGTGGTCGGGGGTCGAATGGTACGACAGCACCGCCGACGAGTCCTGGCAGCAGGATTCGAGCTACACCCGGTACGACGCGGTCGGCGACATCATCGAGCAGACCGACACCGACACCCACCCGTGGCCCGAGGACCCGTGACCTGAGCGACCGCGCACGGGCCAACTCCCCCCTCGGTTCGCGCCACAAGCGGTACGGTTGCCTCCCATGCGCTGGTCGAATCTCCACACCCCCACGCTGCGCGACGCCCCCGCCGATGCGGAGGCCGCGAGCCACAAGCTGTTGATCCGCGGCGGCTTCATCCGCCAGCTGCACGCCGGCCACTACTCGATGCTGCCGTTGGGCTGGCGGGTCTTCCGCAAGATCGAGCAGATCATCCGCGAGGAGATGGACGCGATCGGTGGCCAGGAGTTCCAGCTGCCCACCATGCACCCGGCGTCGCTGTGGCAGAAGTCCGGTCGATGGGAGGTCATGGGCGAGGAGATGTTCCGCGTGACCGACCGCAAGGGTGCCGAGAACGCGCTCGGCATGACCGAGGAAGAGGTGTTCGCCCATCTCGCGACCGAGATCACGTCCTACAAGGCGCTTCCCCAGATCTGGTACCAGATGCACACGAAGTTCCGCGACGAACCCCGCCCCAAGAGCGGGCTGCTCCGGGTCCGGGAGTTCACGATGAAGGACGCGTACTCGATGGACCTCGACCCGGCGGGCCTCGACGTCGCCTTCGACAAGCACCACGCCGCCTACGTCACGATCTTCGACCGGATGGGGCTCCCCGCGGTCCCCGTCGACGCCAGCTCCGGTGCGATGGGCGGATCGGGCTCGACGGAGTTCATGGTCCCGTCCCCCGCCGGCGAGGACGACGTCGTGATCTGCAAGAACTGCGCCTACGCCGCCAACGTCGAACGCGCCACCTCCGCGCTGCCGGAGCTGACCGACCGCGACATCCCCGACCTCGAGCGCTTCCCCACCCCGGGCGTGCGCACGATCAAGGCGCTCGAAGAGGTCGACGGCGGCGCACCGGCGCAACACCAGATCAAGACGATGGTCATGGTGCTCGACAGCCAGGTCACGCTCGCCCTCGTGCGCGGCGACCACCAGCTCAACCTGCAGAAGCTCCAGGACGCCACCGGGGCGATCGAACTCCGGCCGGCGACCCCCGAAGAGGCCAAGGACACCCTGGGCGCCATGCCGGGCTCGCTCGGCGCGGTCGGAGTGCAGGGTCTGCGGATCATCGCCGACCATGCGCTGCAGGGCCGCAGCGGACTCACGACCGGCGCCAACGAGGACGACTGGCACTACACCGGTGTGTCGATCGAGCGCGACATCGCGGTCGACGACTGGGCCGACCTGCGCGAGGTCAGCGCCGGCGAGGCCTGCCCCCGGTGTGGCGTTCCGATCGAGATCGTGCGGTGCATCGAAGCCGGGCACATCTTCAAGCTCGGCACCCAGTACAGCGAGGCGATGGGCGCCACCGTGCTCGACCCGGACGGCACCCAACACCCGATCGTCATGGGCAGCTACGGCATCGGCGTCGAACGGGCGATGGCCACCGTCGTCGAGACGTACCACGACGACGACGGCATCATGTGGCCGGTCGCCGTCGCGCCCTTCGAAGCGGTCATCACGATCGTGTCGGTCAAGGACGAGTCGTCCGTCGCTGCGGCCGAGGCGCTCTACGCCGACCTCCAGAGCCGAGGCATCGATGTCCTCCTCGACGACCGCGACGCTCGCGCCGGCGTGAAGTTCGCCGACGCCGAGCTCATCGGCATCCCCCATCGCGTGACGTTCGGGCCCAAGGCGTTCGCCGAGGGCGAGGTCGAGTACACGCCTCGTGCGACGGGCGAGACCAGCCGGGTGGCGGTCGGGGCCATCGCGGAGCAGGTCGCGGCCGAGATCGTCGCCGCTCGCTGATCGTCAGCCGACCGGCGGGTCGCCGGCGCAGTGCAGCATCGGTGCGATGTCGGTGTTGTTCGGCGCGCTGCGCTGTCCCTGGGCGAACGCCACACACCCGTCGGGGGTGACGATCCGCTCGGCCGACGCCCCGCCGTTCCAGGTGGCCGACGGGGAGGCATCGCCGGCGAGCACGGTGAGGTCGTCCCAGTGCCAGGTGAAACCACCGGTGGAGTTGGAGTCGTTCATCGCCGGCCCTTGTCCGTCCTTGGTGCCGGTGTAGGTGTGGAACGAGACGACGATCCGCACCTCGCCGGTCGGGAACGCTCCGGGGGCCTCCACCCAGGCGAAGGTCCCGTCGACGCGTTCGATGCCGAACGACAGCGTGCCTTCGCCGTCGTCGCGCAAGACGTGGCGGTAGCGGGCGCGGACGTCCTCGTTGCCCTCGTGCACGATCGCGTCGAAACAGAAGCCGCCACCCGAGCACGGCTCGAAGCGGATGTCGCCGCCGGGGAGCGGTGTGGTCGAGAACCGGTCGAAGGCGTATCCGTCCGGGCGATCCGGCGTGGCGATGACCAGACCCGTGCCGTCCTGTGCCATCGTCCCCGCCCCGACCCCGCCGATGTCGTCGTAGTCCCACCCGTCGTTGCACGGGAGGTCGGGGATGCACGGCATCGCGTCCGCGAAGACCTGATCGGCCGGCAGCACCTTGATCTCGACGAAGTTCCGCGTGCCGGCGGAGGTGGTGTTGATGTCGACCGCGACCTCCGACACGTCGCGGAAGACCTGATCGGGCAGGGCGCCCACGAAGCCGTAGCCGGAGGTGTCCATCGCGTACGCCATCTGATGGCCCATCGCCGCGTTGTCGCCGGGCAGGCACTGGTAGACGTGGGCGACCGGCTGGTCCCGCGTCTGGGGGCGGGTGATGTCGGGCGAGGTGCACCCCACCCCACCGGTGGATGCGTGGTCCGACGAGCCGGTCGTGTGGTTGACGACGAAGGGATCGCGATAGGCGACGAACTGATCGAGTCGATCCCCGTCGGCGGCGGTGGAGAAGTCGTTGGTGTAGGCGACGTCGGCGCCGAGATCCCGTTCACCCGTCGCAACGCAGTGCCCGCCCGGGTCGACGGCGACGGGAGGCGAGTCGGCGTAGCGATGGAGAAAGGCGGCGAACTCCGCTCGCGTGACGGGACGTTCGGGGTCGAAGGTGGTGGCCGACGTGCCGGTGGTGATCTCGTTGGCGACCATCCAGTCGATCGGCACGGCGAAGTAGCGGTGGCGTTCGACGTCGACGAAGTCGCTGACCGGGGCGGCGGGGCGACCGGCGTGGCGCCAGAGGAAGGTGGCGATGTGGCCACGGGTCAGCTGGTCGTCGGGGCTGAACGTCGTCGGTGACGTGCCCGTCGTGATGCCGGTGGTCCACAGCCACCGCACCGGGTCGGCGTAGAAGCGGTCGTCCGCGACGTCGACGAAGGGGTGCGCCGATCCGGTGAGCCGACCCGCCCAGCGCCACAGGAAGGTCGCGAACTGACCCCGCGTCACGATCTCGTCCGGGCCGAAACACCCGTCGCTCACACCGACGGTGATCTCCTCGTCGACCAGCCACTGCACGGCCTCGGCGAAGTAGTCGTCGGGTTGCACGTCGCCGAAGTCCGACGACGCGTCCGCCGCGGTGACCGTGGTGGCGAGTGCGGCGATCAGGGCGGCGGCCGCCCACCGGCGGCGACGAGGGGAACGATCCATGGTGAATCGACTGCTTTCTCCGGCCCGTGACGAGGAGTGTACGCCGAGGTGTCGGCTCGGATCGGGCGCCCCTGAAGCGTCCGGTCCACGTTCCGAACCTGTTCCACGATGCGGAATCGTTCCACCTGGTGGTACGGTCAACGTCATGTCCGTCCAGTCGATCGAGCGAGCGTTCGGCCTGCTGCGGGCCCTCGCGACGGCGCCCTACGGGGTCACCGAGCTCGCCGAGCAGGTCGACCTGCCCAAATCGACGGTCGCTCGACTGCTCAGCGCGCTCGAGGCCGAGGGAGCGGTGACCCAGGACGAGATGGGCGGCGAGTATCGACTCGGCGACGGACTGCTCGACATCGCCGGCGCCGCCCAGCCCGGCCGCAATCTCGTGGCGACGGTGCGTCCGTTCCTGTTGGAGATCAGCGAGGAGATGGGCGAAGCCGCCGGACTCGGGATCATGCAGGGCCGAGACGTCTACTACCTCGACCACACCGAGCCGGAAGCCGATGTCATGGTTCGGGACTGGACGGGCGAGGTGCTGCCGATGCACTCGGTCCCGTCGGGCATGGCCATCCTCGCCCACCTCCCCGATCCCGAGATCGCCGCCTACCTCGCCCAGCCCGCCGAGGCGGTCACACCGCACACCCTGGTCGACCCGGACGCCATCCGCGAACGCATCGAGGCGGTGCGCAACCTCGGCTACGCGTGGGGGTACGAGGAGGGCGTCGACGGCATCAACTCGCTCGCCGCGCCGATCATCACCACCGACGGCGAGGTCGTCGGTGCGATCCACGTGCACGGACCGGCCTACCGGTTCCCCAATCCCGACCGCACCCACGACCTCGGCACGCGGCTCGTCGACGCCGCAACCGGGGTCGCGGCACAGCTCGACGACTGAACCTCAGCGCTCCAACACCACCTCGACCTCGCGGGTCTCGCCGCCGCACCACACCGACAGCGTCACGGTCTGCCCGAAGTCGGCCTCGTAGGTGATGGCGAGGTTGACGTCCTTGACCTCGCGAACCGGTGCACCGTCGATCGCCACGATGACATCGGCGTTCGTCGGTACGCCGATACCGAGGACGTCCTCGAACGCCGGCGTGGTCAGACCGGCCTCGGCTGCGGCTCCTCCGGCGACGACGCGCACCACCGCGGCCCCGGCTTCGGGCAACCCCGTCTCGGCGCGCACCTCGTCGGGCAGGGCGGACAACGACAACAGCTCGGCCCCGAAGACGGGGCGGGTGTCGGTCAGCGACGACACACCTCCGAGTTGGAGATTGGCGAGCGCCTCGGACAGGAGATTGGACGGCACGGCGAAGCCGATCCCCGCCGATGCCGCTCCCTCGGGGTTGAACAGTGCGGTGTTGACCCCGATGAGGCGTCCCGAGGAGTCGAGCAGGGCACCGCCGGAGTTGCCCGGGTTGATCGCTGCGTCGGTCTGCACCATCGGGATCCCGACCATGCCGACCGTCTGCACGAGCCGGCCGGTCGACGAGATCGTGCCGGTCGAGAGGCTGGTACCGAGCCCGAACGGGTTGCCGAGCGCGATCGCCTTCTGCCCGACCCGCACCTCGTCGGAGTCCGCGAGCGGGATGGGCTCGACGTCGGGAAGCGGATCGGCGCCGACCGGGGCCTCCAGCAGTGCGAGGTCGAACGACGGGTTGATGCCGACGACGTCTAACTCGAAGGGTTGACCGTCGTTGCCGAAGGTGGCCGTGATCGACGCCGTGTCGAGGAGTTCACCGTCGTCGAGGTCGACCGCGTCCATCACCACGTGGAAGTTGGTGACGACGAAGCGGCTGCCGTCGGCGTCGACCAGGAAGCCGCTGCCACTGCTCTGGTTCGGCCCGGGATCGAGTCGGGGCAGCACGTCTGCGGGCACATCGCTCAGGTCGAGTCCGGCGGGCAACATGAGCTCCCCCTCGACCACGACGGAGAGTGCCGCCGTGGCGGGACCGAAGCGCTCGACCACCGCGATGGTGTTGCGTTCGTCGTCGGTCGGGCCGAGCCCGTCACCGTCGTCGACGGAACAGGCCCCGGCCAGAAGTGCGAGACCGGAGAGGGTGACGAGGGCACGGCGGAGCATGGTTCGGAAACCCGCCGTCGCCCGACCGGCTTCCGCACTCAGTCGCTCACGCCGAACGCACCGACGTACTTGGTCGGGCGCACCCGCACCAGGATCTCGTCGTCGCCGCCGTTGCGTTCGCCGAACTCGTCGGCCCGGTCGTCGCCGACGAACCGACGACACGTCTCGGTCGCCCAGTACCGGATCGCGTCGGGGTCGTCGGCGTACTCGGTGATCGAGGCCACACCGTCGACACGGGCGAAGTCGTAGGGCATCTCCATCACGTCGACACAGATCGACACGCGCGGTTCGCGCCGGAGCATCTTGGCCTTCGCCGACTCGGCGCCGGTCATGAAGACGAGGTCCCCGGTGGCCGGGTCGAGATCGAACCAGATCGGGGTCACGGTCGGGCTGCCGTCCTTGCGGACGAGGGCGAGCTTGCCGGTGCGGGAGCCGGTCGTCATGAACGTGACGACCTCGTCGGGGGACATGGGGCGCATGGCGACTGTCTAGCGCACCACGTGTCAGAGTCGACCGGTGCGTCGTTCGTTCCGACTGCTGGTCCTCGTCGTGCTCGTCGCGGCGGTCGTGGGCGCGGGATGGGTGCTGATCCGCGGGGACGGCGCGGACCCGCTCGGGCGCACCCCCCTCGACGCCGGTGCCGAACGCATCGGGAGCATCCCCTACGGCGACGACGAGCGACAGCGCTACGACGTGTACCTCCCCGACGGCGACGGCCCGCATCCGGCGATCGTCTGGATCCACGGTGGCGGCTGGAACGCCGGCGACAAGGCCGGAGGGATGCCGATCTGGGACTGGACCGACGACGGCTACGTCGTCGTGGCGATCAACTACCGCTATGCGATCCCGCCCGTGACGGTCGCCGACTCGACCGCCGACGCGGTCGCGGCCGTGCGTCATGTCCTGGCGGATGCGTCGACCCACGGCATCGACGTCGAGCGGGTCGGGGTCTACGGATTCTCGGCCGGAGGCCACCTCGCCGCGATGGTCGCCCAGGCCGACATCGGGGTGGCCGCGGTGGCGACCGGAGGCGCGCCGACCGACTTCGGTCCGCTCACCGACCCCGAGCGTTCGGTCTACGCGCTCCGTCCGTCCGAGGAAGCGGCGGCGCTGATCCGCGAGGTCCTGGGTTGTTCGGCGCAGGGCTGCTCGACCGCGATCGAGACGCTCAGCCCGGCCCGCCTGCCGGCCGGGCCCGCGCCGATGCTCGTGCTCCACGGCGAGGAGGACTTCGTCGTCGCTCCGACCCAGGCCGAAGCGCTGATCGAGCGACTGCGGGCCGACGGTGTCGACGTCGAGTGGGCGATCCTGCCCGACACCGCCCACACACCCCCGCTCGACGAGGACCGCCTCCGAGCGTTCTTCGACCGACACCTCCGCCCGTGACCGGGCTTCGGGGTCAGCTCGCCAGGTCGTAGCTGGCGATGGTGCAGCTCACCGCGAAGATCGGGATCGGCTCCATGAAGTGCACCGTGCCCTGCGCGCCGCCGGCGGCCGCGCTCACGGCGAGGAAGGTCCGGATCTCGAACCCACCTTGGCCGGCGTCGGCGTAGACGGTCAGATCGTCGTAGTCGAGCAGGGCATCACGGTCGTTGCGACACCATCGATCCATGAAGTCCTGATCCCACGCCCAGTTGATCTTCCCGGAGTCGGGTGTGGCGGGCCAGTGCGAGATCCCGCCGGTGCCGATGATCGCCACCTTCTCGGGCACGGCATCGACGGCGCGACGCAGCGCCTCACCGAACGCCCAGGCCCGGTGCAACGGGGTGAGCGGAGGGCCCTGGCAGTTGATGTTGACCGGGATCACGGGCAGATCGAATCGGGGGGTCAGGAAGCTGAGCGGCACGGCGATGCCGTGATCGAACAGCCACTCCTCCGCGTAGGAAACGTCGACGGTGTTCATCACCTCGGTGATGATCCGCTGCGACAGGTCACGGTTGCCGGGCGCCCGGAACTTGTCGATGCCGAGCCAGCCCGGGTCCTCGATCGGGCCGTCGTAGAAGTCGGCCATGCCGATGGCGAAGCTCGGCATGTTGTTCATGAAGAAGTTGGCGAAGTGCTCGGCGGCGATCACGATCACCGCCTCGGCTCCGCTCGACTCGAGGTCGGCCCGCATGCCGTCGAACGCGGCGTAGAAGGCGTCGCGCACGTCGGGGTCGGCGAGGTCCTTGCGGCCCCGGATCCCGGGGGCGTGGCTGCAGACACCCGCGTAGACGAGGCTCATTCGACTCCACCTTCCTGGCCGAGGCTCTCGCTGTGGGCCCTCGTCCCCTCGTAGCCCGTCATCGCGTACACGCCTTCGCGCACGGGCCCGTGCTCGTCGATGCCATCGCGCATGCGCTGCAGGTAGTCCTGCCACTCGATCTGGTGGAAGGCGGCGAAGTGCATGAGGATCTGGCCGTTGACGCCGAGATGGAAGAGCTTGCCGATGTCGGGCTCGGTGAGGGCGACCACCTCCTCGTCGGTCAGTGCGTACGGCTCCAGCACACCACGCCGGTCGGCCGTGTACCGCTCCTGCAGCTGGGGGCTGCGGTTCAGCTCGTAGAGGAACTTCTGCACGTAGTAGAGCGACACGTCATCCACCCAACTTGGGGACGGCGTGCGTGTCCAGCGCCACGGCGATGTTCTTGGTCTCCATGTAGAAGTCGAACGACCAGTCACCGCCGTCGCGGCCGACGCCACTGGCCTTGGTGCCGCCGAACGGCGTCGGCAGATGCCGGACGTTCTGGCTGTTGACCCAGATCATCCCGGCGTCGAGCGCGTGCGCGACCCGATGGGCGCGGCCGACGTCGCCCGTCCAGAGGTACCCGGCGAGTCCGTAGTCGATGTCGTTGGCGATCGCGACCGCGTCGGCTTCGTCGGTGAAGGGGATGGCGGTGAGCACCGGCCCGAATATCTCCTCCTGGGCGATCCGCATGTCGTTGCGGGCGTTGGTGAAGAGCTGGGGGGCGACCCAGCAGCCGTCGGCCGGCGCATCGGCCCACGGCGTGCCGTCGATCACGGTGGCGCCGTCGGCGCGCGCGATGTCGCCATAGCTCTGCACCTTGGCGAGGTGACGGGGATGGATGAGCGGGCCGATCACCGACGCCGGGTCGAGGGGATGCCCGACCGGGATGTTCGTCATCTTCTCCGCGACGGTGCTCGTGAAGTCGTCGTAGATGGTGTCCTGGACGAGGAGGCGGCTCGACGAGGTGCAGCGCTCGCCGTTGAGGCTGTAGATCATGAAGACGGCGGCGTCGGCCGCGCGGTCGAGATCGGCGTCGTCGAACACGATCACGGGGTTCTTGCCGCCGAGCTCGAAGTGCACGCGCTTCAGGGTGGGCGCACCCTGGGCCTGGATCGCCGAACCGGTCGACGACTCGCCCACGAACGCGATCGCCTTGATCAACGGGTGTTCGGTGAGGGCCTTGCCCGCGGTCTCACCCAGCCCGTGGACGACGTTGAGCACGCCTGGCGGCAGACCCGCTTCGAGCGCAATCTCCGACAGCAGATGCGCGGTGTACGGCGACCACTCGGCCGGCTTGTGCACGACGGTGCAGCCCGCAGCGAGTGCCGGCGCGATCTTCCACGTGCTCAGCATGAAGGGCGTGTTCCACGGCGTGATCACCCCCACCGGGCCGATCGGGTGGCGCATCGTGTAGTTGACGTGATCGGCGCTCGGAAGCGACAGGCCGTCAGTCGCTCCCGGCGCCTGGTCGGCGAAGAAGCGGAAGTTGTCGGCGCCCCGGAGCGCCGCCGCACCCATGAACCGCATCGTCTGGCCGGTGTCGACGCACTCGGTCACGGCGACCTCGTGCTGGCGCTCCACGATCAGGTCGGCCACCCGGTGAAGCACGGCCTTGCGCTGCGTACCCGACGTGGTCGACCAGGTGAGGAACGCCTCGTGGGCGGCCCGGGCGGCGGCGTCGATGTCGACGGCGTCGCCGGCTGCGACCTCGCCGAGGTGCATACCGTCGATCGGTGAGGCGTTCGCGAAGGTGGCACCCGACGCACTCGGCACCGGCCGTCCGCCGATCAGGTGCGGGAGCGGCGCATCGACGAAGCGGGCGAGCGAGGCCTGGGCGGCGGAGAGGTTCTCGTCGAACGTGTGGCTGGATCCGGCCATGTCAGGCCCCTTCCCCGGCGTCGAGTCGGCTGGTGACCGCCGGACGGACGTGGTTGCGGTTGATGCGGGACTCGGGGTCGATCTCGGTCAACTCGATCGACCAGGCGATGTCGAGGGGCGTTGCGCCCAGGTGGGCCTCGGCTGCGTCGAGGACGTGGACCAGAAACGCCCGCTTGGCCTCGGCGTCGCGGCCGGGGCCGATCCGACCGTGGATCGCCACGAAGGCGTTGGACTCCGCCCCATCCGCGATCCGGTAGGTGCTTCGTTCCTCGGCTCGCGTGCGCAAGGCATCGAGGGCGGGCAGGCCATCGGCCAGTGCGGCGGCGTGGACGACGGCGACGAGTTCGTCGATGTCGTGGTGCTCGGCGACGTTGGCGGAGTACTCGATGATGACATGCGGCACCCCATATGTTTAACATGTGTAGTATCTCCGCGACAACCATCCGGAGCCACGACCACGTTGAGGACGAATGCGACTGCTGAGCTACTCGATCGACGGCGACCACGGCTATGGCCTGCTCTCCGAAACGGGCGACGGGGTGGTCGACCTCGGACGACGTCTCGACGCCGACGACCTCGGTGCGCTCATCGCCGGCGATGGCCTGGACGCCGCTCGTGCGTTCGTCCGCGAACCCGCCGACCATGCACTCGCCGACGTCGTCTTCGAACGCCTGCTCCCCTCACCCGGCAAGATCTTCTGCATCGGCGTGAACTACGGCGGCCGGGCCCAGGAGTACGACGACCCGGCCGACGCCGCCTACCCCTCGGTCTTCGTGCGGTTCCCGCACTCGTTCACCGGGCACCAGCAGCCCGTGATCCGGCCACCCGAGAGCCCCCAGCTCGACTACGAGGGCGAGATCGTCGTCGTCGTCGGCCCCCATCCCGACGGAAACGCCGGTCGCCGGATCCCGATGACCGAGGCTCGCTCGCACATCGCCGGCGTCTCGCTCGGCAACGAGGGCACGATCCGCGACTGGGTCCGTCATGCGAAGTTCAACGTCACCCAGGGAAAGAACTGGCCCGACACCGGTTCGATCGGGCCATGGCTCGTGCCGATCGACGAGATCCCCCCATTCGACGAGCTCCGGATCCAGACCCACGTCAACGGCGAGCTGCGTCAAGACGACAGCCCGGCGACGATGAAGTACTCCATCGAGTACCAGATCCACTACCTGTCCACGTTCTGTGAGCTCCAGCCCGGCGATGTGATCTTCACCGGCACGCCGACCGGCGCCGGCGCCCGCTTCGACCCGCCGATCTGGCTGACGCCGGGCGACGTGGTCGAGGTCTCGGTGCCCGAGATCGGCACCCTCCGCAACCCGGTCGCCGACGAGTTCGACGGCCCGACCGAAATCGTGGCGCCGGAGAAGCAGTGAGTGCCGAGTCGCTCCCGATGCGGCCGTTCTCGGCGTCGTTGCCGATGGCGCTACTGCTCGCCCGCGAGTCGACGATGCGCCGATTCCGTCCGCTGCTCGCCGAGCACGGCCTCACCGAGCAACAGTGGCGCGTGCTCCGGGCGCTCGCCTCGACCGACGACCCGATCGAGGTCTCGGTGCTCGCCGACCGCACTGCGCTGCTGGCTCCGTCGGTCACCCGCATCGTCGCCCGCCTCGCCGACGACGGGCTGCTACGCCGCGACCGAGTGGCCGGTGACGCCCGACGTTCGGAGCTTGCGCTCACGTCCAGGGGCCACCGGCTCGTCGCCCACATCGCGCCCGCCTCTGAAGCGGCCTACGCCGACATCGAGACCGCTTTCGGTGCCGACCGTCTCGCAGCGCTCCTCACCGAACTCCACGATCTGGTTGCCTTGGTTGAGCCGCACATCGAGGAGGCGGCCTGATGTGGCATCGCTTCATGCTGGAATCATGGACAGAGGCCGCACGCCATCGTCTCGACGCTGATGTGGTCGCCTCGGTTCCTGCCCGTGCCGCCCAGCTCAAAGAGGGTGTGCCAGAACCCGGACCCATTCTCCCGTTCTTCGGGTATGTCCTCGTTATCCACAGCGACAGCATCGACGTGCACCGCTATCGGTGGCCGGAAGGACGAAAGGGTCGGCACCTCGGTCGCAGAGTCGACCGACTCGCGATCCACGACGTCACATACATCCGCAGCGGTCGAACGCTCGCAGGCCCTCGCGGCACCGTGCTGACGGTCGCTGGTACCGCTTGGTTCATCCACGGGAGCTACGAGCGCGACCTTCACTCCGCACTCCGTTCACTCGGCCATGCCGGTGCCGTGGAGGAGCTGTGACCATCACCCTCACCACCGAACAGATCACCGCCGAGGCCGCCCTCCTCGACGAGGCGGAACGCTCGCGGACACAGATGCGCCAGACGACGTCGGTGTATCCCGACATGACGATGGACGACGCCTACGCGATCCAGAACGCCTGGCTCGACATCAAGACCGCCCGTGGTGAGGCGATCGTCGGTCACAAGATCGGGCTCACCTCGCGGGCGATGCAGGCGGCGATGAAGATCGACACACCCGACTCGGGCTTCCTCACCGCCGACATGGTCTTCGAACCGAACGCCGCGATCGAGGCCGCCCGATTCACCGACCTCAAGCTCGAGATCGAGCTCGCGTTCGTCCTCGCCGCCGACCTCGCCGGCCCTGATCTCACGATCGACGACGTCCTCGACGCCACCGAGTACGTCACCCCGTCGGTCGAACTGATCGCCGCCCGGTCCTTCCGCGTCGACCCGGAGACGGGTCGCACCCGAACGGTGCTCGACACGATCTCCGACAACGCGGCCGACGCCGGGATCGTGTGCGGCGGCCGGCCGGTGGCGCCGAGAGAGCTCGACCTCCGTTGGGTCGGCGCGATGGGGAGCCGCAACGGTGTGATCGAAGAGACCGGACTCGCCGGAGGCGTCCTCGGCCACCCGGCGAACGGCATCGTGTGGTTGGCCCGTCGCTACGCCGAGCAGGGACTCACCCTCGAGGCCGGCCAGACGATCCTGGCCGGATCGTTCACCCGGCCGATCGACATCGCCGCCGGCGACGAGTTCCACTTCGACTACGGCGATCTGGGATCCTTCGGCCTGGAGTTCACGTGAGCCGCAGCTACCACCAGGAACGGGGCGAGACCCCACCGCCACCGGTCGGATGTCCGGTGCATGAGACGTGGAGCCCGCTCAACGACGACTATCTCGCCGAGCCCTACGAGATCGCCAAACAGCTCCAGGCCGACCACCCGACCTTCTACAGCGAACAACTCGGCTACCTCGTCGTCACGGAGATGGACGAGATCGACCGCATCTTCACCGACCACGAGACCTTCGCTTCGGTCAACGTGCAGGACCCGGTGTTCCCGCTCACCGACGCCACCCTCGCCGTGCTCGGAGCCCCCGACTACAACCCGGTCGCGGTCATGTCCAACCGTCCCGAACCCGACCACGGACGCATCCGCACCTACACCCGGCTCGGGTTCTCGAACAAGCGGATCAAGACCCTCGAGCCCTACATCCGCCGCCGCAGCCACGAGTTGATCGACGCGATGATCGATGCCGGTTCACCGACCGAGTTCGTCGAGGCGTTCGGCTTCCCACTCCCGGGCGAGACCGTCTTCCGTTTCATCGGATTCCCCGAAGCCGACGACGAGAAGCTGAAGGTGTGGTGCGCGGAACGCAAGGGCTTCTCGTGGGGCAAGCCGACCGCCGACGAACAGACCCGCATCGCGGAGGACATGGTCAGCTACTGGCGCTACTGCCGCGAGTTCGTCGCCGAGAAACGCGAGCACCGGGGCGACGACCTCGCATCGGAGCTGATCACCGCCCACGAGGACAACCCCGACGACATGACCTATCAGGAGGTCGAGTCGATCATCTACGGCCTCTCCTTCGCGGGCCACGAAGCGGTCACCGCGCTGATCTGCAACACCCTGCAGTGCCTGCTGCCCCGCCGTAACCAGTGGAACGAGATCTGCGCCGACCCGCGACTGATCCCCAACGCGATCGACGAGGTGCTGCGATTCAACTCGTCGCAGATCTCGTGGCGTCGCGTGACCACCACCGACACCACGGTCAGCGGGTTCGACGTACCCGCCGGCACGGGGATCTTCCTCAACTTCGCGTCGGCGCACCGCCAGACCGACATCTGGGACGACCCCGACACCTTCGACATCCACCGTCCCAACGCCAACCGCCACATCGCGTTCGGCAAGGGCGTGCACTACTGCCTCGGCGCCAAGTTCGCGAAGTACGAGACCCAGCTGATGACCGAGGTTCTGGCCGAGCGGCTGCCGTCGCTGCGCCTGGTCGATCAGGAGTTCGAGTACTTCCCGAACATCACCTTCCGAGGACCGGAACAGCTCCACGTAGCCTGGGACTGATGTCCGTCCCCTCCCCTGCCGTCGTCGATGCGCTGCGCGCTGCGCTCGATGCGCACGCCGTCCTCACCGGCGACGAGGCCGAAGCGTTCCTGCTCGATCAACGCCAGGGTCGGATCGCCGACGAGGCGGTGGTCGTGCGACCCGCCGACGTCGCCGGGGTGGCCGAGACGGTGCGGGTCTGCAGCGAACACCGTGTCGCCGTCGTCCCGCAGGGAGGCAACACCGGCCTGTCGCTCGGCACCCTCGTGCCCGACGACCGTCCCGCGATCGTGCTGTCACTCGCGCGCCTCAACCGGATCGAGTCGATCGACCCCGATCGCTGGACGATCACCGCGCAGGCCGGCGTGACCATCGAGGCGATCCAGCAGGCGGCCCGTGGCGTCGACCGGATCTTCGCACCCGACTGGGGGGCACGCGGCACCGCGACGATCGGCGGTGCGATCTCGACCGATGCGGGCGGCAACAACGTGCTGCGCTACGGCAACACCCGCGACAACGTCATGGGCATCGAAGCCGTGCTCGCCGACGGATCGGTGTGGGACGGCCGGCGCGCCCTCGTGAAGGACTCCTCGGGCTATGACCTCAAGCACCTGTTCATCGGCGGCGAGGGGACGCTCGGCGTCGTGACCTCCGCCGTGCTCAAGCTCCATCCCGCCACACCGTACGAGACCTCGCTGATGGCCGCGATCCCGGGGCTCGATTCGTTGGCTCCACTCATCGAACTGGCCCACCTGCATGCGCCCGGCGCGGTGACCGCGTTCGAGCTGGTCCCCGACGTGGCGATGACCCGAGTGGTCGACGTCTTCGGGGTGACCAAACCGATCGACGCCGGAACCGAGTACTCCATCCTCGTGAAGCTGGCCGCCGCCAACCCGGTCGACGACCAGATCACCGCGTTCCTCGGCGCCGGTGCGGACGCTGGGTTGTTGGTCGACGCGGTCGTCGCCGGCACCCCGGAGCAGGAAGCCAACCTGTGGGCGATGCGGGACCACTGCTCACCGACCCAGTGCTGGGTCGAGTTCCAGACCCATGGCCTCAAGCTCGACACCGCCGTGCCCGTCGACCGCATCGCCGAGTACATCGAGTCGATGGCTGCGGCCGCCGCCCGGATCGCGCCGATGGCGATCACCTACGGCTTCGGCCATGTCGGCGACGGCAACATCCACCTGTGGGTGCTGCCGGTCACCGACGACGCGGTCGAGCCGTTCCTCGCCGTCCGCGACGAGATGACCGCCGAGGCCGATCGGCTCGTGTTCTCGCTCGGCGGAACCCTGTCGGCCGAACACGGCGTCGGGCGGCTGCTCCGGGATCGGGTGGGACCTCAGAAGCCGGCGATCGAGTGGGAGCTGATGCGCTCGGTCAAGCGGGCGCTCGATCCTCAGGACCTGTTCAACCCCGGCGCGCTGTTGCCGCCCGCCTGACCGGGCGATCGGCCGACCGGTCGTCGGTGACCGCCGCCACCGTGTCGTCGCGCGGCCGTGGACACCATCACCGAGACGACTGACCGGCCACGGCACGGTCCCGCGCCGACCCGGACGGGTAGGTGAGCGCGACCGACACGGCGGCGAGCAGATAGCCGACCACGACGAACACATAGGCCCGCTGGATGCCGGCGAGGGTGGTGACGTCGCCGGCGCTCTCGACCAGCGACACGGCCAGGGTGACGCCGAGGCCGGTCGCCGCCTGACGCAGGGTGTTGATCGTCGCACCCGCGACACCGAATCGTGCGGGCGGCACGTCGGCGATCCCGGCGGAGCTCCAGGTCGAGACGGTCATACCCACCCCGATCCCGAGCAGCAGGCTGAGGGGCACGTACTGCGTCCACGGCTCGGCGGTCTCGTCGAACGTCACGAGGTAGAGCACGTAGGCGAACGCGCTGGCGAGACAACCACCGGTGAGGATCCACCGATGCCCGACCCGGTCGGCCCATCGACCGACGATCGACGACGTGACCGCGGCCAGGATCGGCGAGGGGGCGAACACGAGGCCGACCTCTCGGACCGGAAGGTCCCACACGTCCTGCAACATCAGCGAGCTGGCCAACGCACCACCGACGAAGGCGAGACCGTAGAAGGTCGAGCCGATGTTGGCGCTGGTGAACGACCGGAAGCCGAAGAGCTGGAGATCGATCAGGGGCTCGGGATGGGTCCGGCTTCTCCCGACGAGCAGCACGGCGAGCACGACGGCGGCGACGATCAGGCCGATCACCCGCGGATCGAGCGCACCCCAGGCGTCGGACTGGGTGATGGCGAACATCGCCGCGCCGACCGCAAGGGTGCCGAAGGCGACGCCGGTCCAGTCGATACGACCGGTCGCATCGGGATCCCGCGATTCGCTGAGGAATCGGGGGCCGAGCACCAGCGCGAGGACGCAGAGCGGCACGTTGACCCAGAAGATCCCGCGCCAGGAGAACGCGTCGATCAACAGCGAGCCGACCACCGGGCCGACGACGGCACCGAGCGCACCGGCGGCGCCCGAGATCCCGATCGGGGTCGAGCGTCGGGTCGGCGGAAACTCCGGCAGCATCACCGCGAAGCCCGCCGCCATCGTGACCGAACCGCCGATCCCTTGCACGACCCGAGCGGCGATGAGCCAGCCCGTCCCGGGAGCGAGCGCGCAGAACATCGATCCGACGGCGAAGATCGCCACGCCCGGCAGGTAGACCCGCCGGCGTCCGATGCTGTCGGCCAGGCGGCCCGAAGCCATCAGCAGCGCGGCGACGACGAGGTTGTACGCACCGATCACCCAACTGAGCTGGGTGTCGCTGGCGTCGAGATCCTCGCGGATCGACGGGAACGCGACGTTGACGCTGGTGACGTTGATGACGGCGAGGAACACCACCCGCGTCGAGACGAACAGCGCCCACCACGCACGCGTGGGGATGGTCTCGTCGACGGGGGACTCGGTCACCCGGCGACCCTACGGGCAATCACGCCGTCACCGAGACACGGCGCATCATGCGGTGGTCGGCCGGTGACCCGCCGCGGGGACCTAGGTCCGGTCCGGTTCGAGGTTCTCCGCCGCGGCGCCGGGCACATCGGATTCGTCCCAATAGCCGATGAAGATCCCGTCGATCGCGTCGTCGCCTTCGGCTGGGGGTCCGCCGCTGGTCCCGGGTCGACGGGTGACTTCGTTGCTGCGTTCTCGGTACCACGTGAACATCCGCTCGTGCAGCTCCGTGCGAACGGATCCGAGCGCCGGGTCATCGTGTCGATCGATGAGCTCGTCGGGGTCGTCCTCGAGGTCGAAGAGCAGGTTCGGTCCCGTCTCGGAGAGGATGTACTTGTAGCGATCGGTTCGCACCATCGTCGCTCGTCTGGTCTCCCGCGGCCCGGGCGGCAACTCGTGCACCATCTCGAGGAGACTGAACTCCGACTGACACACGGCTGCTTCGCGGCCCTCACCGTGCGCATGCAGGGTCGGCTCGAGTGACCGGCCCTCGAGCCAGTGGTTCGACCCTGCGTCGCCACCGAGGGCGTCGACGAAGGTCGGTGCCAGATCGATCGCTTCGACGAGCGTCGAGGACGTGGTGCCGCGTGTCGGTCGTGCCTCCGGCCGAGGGTCGACGACGATGAGCGGCACCCGCACGATCTCCTCATGGAGCCAGTCTTTTTCGCCCATCCAGTGATCGCCCATGTAGTCGCCGTGATCCGAGGTGAGCACGACCATCGTGTCGTCGGACCGGCCCAAGTCGTCGAGGGCGGCGAAGAGCCGCCCCAGGTGATCGTCGAGTTGTTTCACGAGACCGAGGTAGGCGGGGTACACGGCCCGACGGACGTCGTCGCGTGCGAAGGTCGCACCGATCCGACAGCGATGGAACGCCCGCACCACCGGATGATCGGTCTCGAGTTCACGATCGGACCGATTGGGAGCAGGGAGATCGTTGGGGTGAACGAGGTCGTGGTACGGCGCGGACACGACGTAGGGCCAGTGCGGCTTGATGTAGGAGAGATGGAGGCACCAACGGTCGTCACCGGCATCGCGGATGAAGCGAATGGCGTGGTCGGTCATGTACGCCGTCTCGGAGAGCTCATCGGGAACCACCGCCGCGTAGGGCGACGCCTCCAGCAACCAGCCGGAGATGCGACGGCCGTCCGGCCCGACCACGGAGTTCGCGACACTGTGCCAGGGGTTGTCTCCGCCGAAACCGTGGTCTCGCAGAAAGCGGTTGTAGGCATGGTCGAATCGACGCGGACTCGACGACGGCATCAGACCGTCGTCGCGCACGACCGGCTCGAAGCCACACTCGTTGATCACCGCCGTGGCGGGGTCCGCAGGGTCGAGCCGCAGCCGGTCGAGTCCGCTGTGGTCGACGGCCATGTGGGTCTTCCCCACGAGGGCGCTGCGTACGCCGAGCGGCCGAAGGTGGTCGCCGATCGTGGCCTCGCCCACCGGGAGGGGCACGCTGTTGTACCGGCTTCCGTGGGACTGGACGTAGCGGCCGGTGTAGGTGCTCATACGCGACGAGCCGCAGACCGAACCCTGGACGAACGCCCGGTCGAAACGCACACCCCGGGCCGCGAGCGCATCGAGGTTCGGGGTGTCGAGCACGCCACCCGCGCAGGAGAGGGCGTCGTGGCGAAGCTGATCACACATGATGAAGAGCACATTGCGAACCGGCGCAGGCACGCCACGACGGTAATCGCTCCGGGCGGTGAGGCCGCGAGCGGGCTCCCGGTCGTGCGCGTGCTCCGTCACGAACGACGCAGGCGATTCGGCGCGGCCTCGGCCGGTGCGGGTCGGCGCACCCGGCTGATCAGCTCGACGGCGTGATCAGCCGCTTCTCGCCGGTGGCCTGGGCCGAGTACGCCCTGGCGACGTCGGGGTCGAGCACGTCGTCGAGCGAGATCGTCCCGGCGTAGCCCGACGCGAAGGTCGTCGTGATCTCGGCCGCGACACGAGCCTGGAGCTCGCCCATCCGTTCGAACCCGACCCGGCCGAGGAACGGGGTGAGCAGCCACCCGCCGACGCCCCACGACATCCCGTACGTGCGCTTGAGCGGGGTGACCGACCGGTCGAGCCCACCGTAGATGTAGACCTGCTTGTGGGTGTCGGAGCCGTAGCGGTTGAAGGCCTGACCAGCCGACGAGGCCCGCTCCATGCAGGCGAGGATGGTGTCGACCTGCTCACCACCGCCGATGGCGTCGAACGCGATGGTCGCACCGGTCTCGGTGAGCGCAGCGGTGAGGTCGTCGGCGAACGACTCGGCCGACGACACGACGACGTGTTGCGCCCCTGCCGACCGCAGCAGATCAGCCTGCGCTTCGCGTCGCACGATGTTGACGAGCGAGATGCCGTCCGCCTGACACAGCCGATTGAGCATCTGGCCGAGGTTCGATGCGGCGGCGGTGTGCACGAGTGCGGTGTGGCCCTCGAGGCGCATCGTCTCGGTCATCCCGAGCGCGGTCAGCGGATTGACGAACGACGAGGCGGCATCGGCCGCGGCGACGCCGTCGGGGACCGGGAGACACATGACGTGGGACAGCTTCGTGTGGGTGGCGTACATCGAGCCGCTGACGCCCGAGACGGTCGTCCCGAGCAGCGCCTGGGCGCCCTCGGACGACCCGGCCGCGACGACGGTCCCCGCACCCTCGTTCCCGCACGGCATCGGCTGGTCGACGCGAGCGGCGTTGGCCGCGACCGCCGCTGGGCTGAGCCGGCCGACGAGCGCACCGTCGACCGAGGCGAACGAGGCCGGATCCGCGCCGGCGATCAACATGCCGAGGTCGGACGGGTTGATCGGTGACGCCTCGACGGCGACGACGACCTCGTCGGGCCCCGGCTCGAGCATGGGTGCTTCTTCGATCGTGATCCGAACCTCGCCCTCGGCGGTGACGGTGGATCGCACCATCCGGTAGGTCTCGCTCATGCTGGGCTCCTCGTCTGGTCGGGAGCGCCATCATCGCATCCGTCCGACATCGGTTCGAATGCCGCATCACACGCCGGGTCGACCGCCGCTCGGCCCCACGCCGTCGACGACGATGGGACGGGCGGGCCAACCTGGCTGGGCCGGTGGCCCCACCGGGCCCCGGTCACCCGGATCAGCTTCGCCCGGGTGCCTCATGGCCGAACGGACCCACCCGAGAACTGACCTTCGTCGACACGGAGGTCGCCAATGTTCATCTTTACTCGCACGGGTGCGGTCGTCGTGGCGACGGCTCTGCTCGGAATCCTGCTCAGTCCCGCATCGATCATCGCCGCCGGCGCCGCTGAAGGCGACGGCCAGGCCGACGTCGGTGAGATCGGGTACACCCAGAACCGATCGCTTCCCCTGGACATCGCGATCGACGGCGACATCATCACCTGCTTCTGTGTCGACTACTACGGCGACCTGGCCGAGCTCGGCGCCGGCTACGAGGTCGTCAGCTACGACGAGGTCGGCGACGACTGGTTCGACGGCGGCGACACCAGCCACGTCGCGGCGGCGATGGCCGCTCGAGGTGACTACAGCGACAGCACCGTCCAGCGGGTGATCTGGCACTACCAGAACGGCTTCAGCCTCCGAAACGACGACCAGCGCGAACTGCGCGACCGGATCGAGGACGGCTACTACGACGGCATCGACATCGTCTTGATGGCGCCGCTCGACCATGCGGACCAGCCGATGGCCTGCGAGGACCCGACGCCTCCGCCGCCGACGACGACGGCCCCGCCGACCACCACCACGGTCGCCCCCACCACGACCACGGTCCCGCCGACCACGACCGTGCCGCCCACCACGACGACCATCACGGTGCTCACCACGACCACGACCGTGCCGCCCACCACGACGGCGCCGCCGACCACCACCACGGTCGCACCGCCGACGACCACGGCGGCCCCCACCACCACGACGGTTCCGCCGACGACGACCACCGAGGCGCCACCCACCACCACGGCAGCACCCACCACGACCACGGTTCCGCCGACGACGACCACCGAGGCCCCGCCCACCACGACCACCACACCGGGCACCATCACCTCGATCCCGTCGACCACGACCACGGCCCCGCCGACCACGACCACCGAGCCGCCGGCGCCGACCACCACCGTGGGCCCGACCACCACCACCGAGGCACCGACCACGACCACCGAGGCGCCGCCGACCACCACCGTCCCCGAGGACGAGGACGACGAGTCCGGTGAGCCGCAGGGCGGACCCGACCCCGACGACGATGTGCCGATGCTGGCCATCACCGGCGCCGAGGTCGACCACACGGCACTGCTCGGCAGCATCGTCACCGCCATCGGCATGATGTGCATGGGACTCGCCCGCCGCCTCCGCGAGCCCGAGTGGTACTGAGCCCGGACTGAACCTCGAAGCGACAACAGCCGCCGCCCGGAAAGGGCGGCGGCTGTGCCGTGCAGGGTGTGAGTCCGCTCCGGGCGACGATCCCGGTTCGGACTCGTTGGAAGAAGCCGGGCCCCGTCGAGCCGTGAGCTTCTCGATTCAGCCCCGTCGGGCCTTCACCTCTTCGATGATCGCGGGGATCACCTCGTGCAGGTCACCGATGACGGCCCAGTCGGCCTTGGTCACCATGTTGGCTTCCTTGTCGGTGTTGATCGCCAGGATGTGCTTCGA
>JBCCWI010000010.1:0-65673 GCA_039193795.1 Actinomycetota bacterium
ATGGTGCAGAAACAAGCGCTCACCGAAGGAAACGAGAACCGACATGCCGACCCTCCAGGTCACCCGCACCACCGACAAGTCGCCCGAGGCCCTCTGGGACGTGCTGGCCGACTTCCCGAACATCGCCAACTGGTACACCGGCCTCAAGACGAGCGTCTCCACCTCCGAGGCCTTCAACGGGGTCGGCGCCACCCGCCACTGCGAACTCGCCCCCGTCGGCGCCATCGACGAGCGCATCCTCGACTGGGAGGAGGGCTCCCGGGTCCGCATCGCCGCCGAGAAGTACGAGAAGGCGCCGATCAAGCACGCCATCGCCGACTTCCGCATCACCCCCGACGGCGATCAGACCCGCCTGGACCTGAGCTTCGACTTCACCGCCAAGGGCGGCGTCGCCGGCAAGGCCGCCGCTCCCGCGCTGAAGGCCGCACTCACCAAGGGCTTCAACCAGATGCTCGAGGACTGGGACGCCGCCGCATGAGCGCCACCGTCACGCCGACGTTCACCCCCGACCCCGAGCTCTATCCGTTCGAGTCCCGCTGGTTCGAGAGTTCGGTGGGCCCGGCCCACTACCTCGACGAAGGCGCCGGCCGTCCGCTGCTGTTGATGCACGGCAATCCGGACTGGTCGTTCCTCTACCGCAAGATGATCCCGCTGCTCACGCCGCACTTCCGGACCATCGCCATCGACTACCCCGGCTTCGGGCTCTCGCCGCATCCGGCCGACTACGACTACCTCCCGAGCAGCCACGCGCGAGTCGTCGCCGAGCTCGTCGAACATCTGGACCTGCAGGACACCGTCCTCGTCGGCCAGGACTGGGGTGGCCCGATCGGCATGGACGTCGCCACCCGCATGCCGGAGCGCTTCTCCGGGCTCGTCGCCGGCAACACGATGCTGTGGTCGTCGCGACCCTTTTTCCTGCAGCGCAACTTCTCCCGTGTCATGGGCACCGGCCTCATGCAGCGGGCGCTGATGAAGCGGCACCTCTTCGCCAAGCGGCTGATGCCGAGCCTGCTCCAGGTCGACGTGACCGACGACGAGATGCGCCACTACCTCGACGTCGCCCCGACGCCCGAGAGCCGCCGCGGTCACGCCGTCTTCCCGAAGGCGATCCTGGGCGAGGACGAATGGCTCGTCGCCCTCGAGCGACGGATGCACACCGCGGTCGGTCACCTGCCGATGCTGCGCATCACCGGCATGAAGGACGCGGCCCTCGCATCCAAGGCCTACATGCGCAAGTGGGACGAGATGTGGCCCGACGCCGTCACGCTCGACCTGCCCGACGCCGGCCACTACTGGCAAGAGGACGCGCCCGCTGCGGCCGCCGACGCCATCATCCGCGCCTACGGCGCCTGACCCATCCCACCCAACGACCAACCCAACACGAAAGCACCACCACCCATGTCCGAGAACACCACCCTCGTCGTCACGTTCGCCCAGCCAATCCCCGAGGAGATGGAACGCTTCCAGTCCTATGTCGGAACGGCGACCGAGCTGTCCGTCGCCGCCGGAGCGGTTCCGACCTCCCGGTTCGGCGTGCGTCCCGTCATCGGCGACGTGCCGGCCGCCGTCTTCGGCTTCGCCACCTTCCCGAGTGCGCAGACCGTCGAGGACGTCTTCGCCAGCGACGCCTACCAGGCGATCGTCCCCGACCGGGACAAGAGCCTCGCCGCCGTCAACGCCTACATCGTCGACGACGCACCGATCACCGACCTGCCCGACCCCGACGGCGTCTACCTCGTGATCGCCGCAGCCCCGAACCCGGAAGCGATGGCGGATCTGCAGGCCTACCAGGCCGGCAGCGGTCCGATCTTCGCCAAGCACGGCGCCCGACCGGTCGTCCAGCTGCCGGTCACCGGGCAGCCGGTCGGCGACACGCCGGCCGCGTTCGTGGCCGTGCTCGCATTCGACTCCGCCGAGGCGGTCGATGCCGTCTTCGCCGATCCGGAGTACCAGGAGCTCGTCCCGACCCGCGACCGGGGCCTCGCCGCCCTGAACGTCTACGTCACGACCTGATCCCTGCATGCGAGCACCGGGTCGCCGTCAGGGTGACCCGGTGTTTCGTTTGGTGTGAGGCATGCCTAACCTCGCCGGATGGCCGCGCCGTCCCGCCTCCTGTCCGTCTTGCTCGTCCTCGGCCTGACCGCCGCTGCATGCGGGGGGAGCGACGACTCCGAGCAGTCGACCGCATCGCCGAGCGCGAGCGCATCGCCGTCGTCGTCCGAACCCGCCGATGAGGCCTCCGACGAGTCGGCATCGGAACCCGAGACCGAGGACGAGGCCGAGCCCGAGGACGGGGTAGACACCGAGACCGACGAGGAACCCGAGGCCGAGACCGAACCCGAGGAACCGGCCGGGCCCCGCGTGGTCGAGACCCCGCTGGGCGCCTTCGAGGTGCCGGCCGATCCGCAGCGCATCGTCATCACCGATGCGGGCGTGGCGCTGCCGCTGGCGTTCGACCTGGGGGTCGACGTCTACGGCACGTGGGACGCCGGCGGGTTGGGGTCGCCCGACCGAACGCTGCTCACCCAGGAGGAATGGGACTCGCTGGAGCTGGTCGGTTCCGGGATCAACCCCAACGTCGAACTCCTCGCCGCGTCGGAGCCGGATCTCGTGATCCATCAGCTGATCAGCGAAGACGACGTCGATCTGATCCAGCCGTTCACGGCGGTGGTTCCCTTCGAGAACTCGCTGTCGTGGCGCGACGACGCCCGCCTGATCGCCGACGCGCTCGACCGGGTCGACGAGCTCGAGACCCTGATCGCCGACTACGACGAGCGTGCCGCCGCCCTCGCCCAGCGGATCGACGACGAGATCGGTGATCCGTCGGTCGCGCTGCTGCGGGTGCGTCCCGACTCGATCCGTGTCCACACGAACCTGCACTTCTCCGGCGAGCTGCTCACCGACATGGGTCTGCGGGTACCCGACGACTATGTGAACGAGCCGGCGGGGTCACGCAACGAGTCAACCCTGCTCGTCCAGCTGAGTGCCGAGCAGATCGGCGAGCTGGCCGATGCCGACTACATCTTGCTGATGCCGGTCGGCACGTTCGTGCAGTCCCAGGACGACGTCAATGCCTCCCTCGACGCACTCCAGAGCGGTGCGCTGTGGCAGACCCTGCCGGCCGTGCAGGACGGGCGGGTCACCGTGGTCGGCGCCCACTGGTTCTTCGGCGGGTTGCGGGCGGCGAACCTCGCGCTGGACGACGTCGAGTCGCTCCTGTTCGGCTGAGCGCCGGCGATCAGCGAGTGGAGATCGCGACGGGCATCTCGCCGTAGGTCCAGTCCGGCCGTTTGAGGTGCGCCATCGGGTCGCTGTGCGCGACGCCGTCGATGATGTCGACCAGCTTCGGCACCATCACCTCGAACTCGCCGGGCTCACCGAGCAGGCGGATGTCGAGGTCCTCGGGGAACCGCTGGAGGAGGCTGGTGACCACGATCTGCTCCTGGGTCGGCAGGTAGCAGCGGCTGGCATCGTTGACGGTCAGCAGGCGACGACGGATGACGTCGATGTCCTCGGATCGTCCGTCGCCGAACATGATCTCTTCGAGCGCCCCCGTGATCGCCTGCGTGCCGGTCTTGCACGGGTTGCACTGGCCGCAGGACTCGATGTGGAGGAAGCGGGAGACCTGGTAGGCGACGTCGACCATGTTGCGGGAGTCGTCGAAGACCATGAAGCCGGCCGACCCGAGTCCGCCACCGGCAGCGGCGAGATCCTCGTAGGTGACCGGACGGTCGAGATCCGCTTCGGTCAGCACACGGTTCGAGACGCCGGAGAGCACCGCCTTGATGGTGCGGCCGGGCGCCGCGCCACCGGTCAGCGTGTCGATGACCTCGCGCAGTGGTGTGCCGAGCTCGATCTCGGCGACGACGGCGCGCTGGACGTCGCCGGTGATGGTGACGATCGTCGGGCCGGGGGACTCGGGCGTGCCCATCGACCGGTACCAGTCGGCGCCGTGTCGGCAGACGAGCGCCACGTGGGCGTAGGTCTCGACATTGTTGACGAGTGCCGGGTTGGAGCTCTCCTCGGCGGGGCCACCGGGTGAGTCGTCGTGGCCGGACGACCAGCCGAGGTTCACCGAGGTCGTGAACAGGCCGTACAGGTACGGAGGTAGCTGGCGGGGGAGGGGATCCTCGCCCTCGATGACCTCGAGAAGGGCGGTCTCCTCGCCGTAGAGGTAGTGGTCGGGCCCTTCGACGATCTCGATCCGTTCGTCGACCAGGACGCCGGCCTCGGCCAGTTCGGTCGCCGCCGCCCGGATGCGTTCGAGTTCGGGGCGGTAGGCCGCCTTGGTGGCGACGACGATGCGGCGCGCGCCGATGCAGTGGGCCGCGATGAGGGCGCCCTCGAGCACGAGGTGGGGGTTGGCCCGGAACAGGGACCGGTCCTTGAAGGTGCCGGGCTCGCCCTCGGCGCCGTTGACGACGACGAACGGTTCGTCGGCGTCGGGCGCGGCGGCGGCGATGCTGCGCCACTTGCGTCCGGTCGGGAATCCGGCGCCGCCGCGACCGCGGATCCCGGCCTCGGTGATCAGCTCGATCGTGGCGTCGGGGTGTTGGCGGCGGGCCGTGAAGAGGCCGACGAGACCGCCGGCGTCGACATGGTCGTTGAGGGTCGCGACCGGGTGCTCGGGCAGCGCGTGGTGGGTACGGCGGAGGGGGGTTGCCATGCTCCCCAGTCTAACGGACCAACTCAAATAGGCCTATTCAGAAGACGCTATGTGGCGGCGGTCACAGGTCGAGGGCCTGGCCGAACATGAGGAGCAGCCCAGAGCGGCACACATGGGTGGTTGGGAACGAGTTTGCTGAGGTGCCAATCCCGAAGCGGGCGGACCGTGTCCGCTCCGAGGCGTGTGCGACCGGGTTCGAAAAAGATGTCCAGCCACCACCGTGAGCGACCGGCACACGTGGTACTGCCGCTGACCAGGGACTTGGCCAGCGGCAGTGGTCGTGGCGGAAGTACGGAGACTGCTTTCGAACACCAGCGGCGGCGCATAGTGCCGGATCCAGAGCGGCTGCAAGCGCCTGCTAGGCGTCTCGATATGGGTGGTTCTGTGGCCAGGTTCTTGTCGATGGGACGATGTCGTACTCTGGGGAGGAGCACGTCGGGGTGCTGCCGGTCCGCGGAAAGGGCGAAGCCCACCTGATCTGAGTTGATTGGTGTCCGGTAGATCCTCTTTCGGGCCCGAGGGGCGGACACGGGCGCGACGAAAGGGGCCACCGTGCCGACTGTTCCTCTGCCCGAGAACGCATCGCTCGAGCATCTCCGCAAGCAAGCCAAGCTGGTCCGACAGCTGGTGGTGTCCGGCGACCAGGGTGCGCTCGATCTGATCCGAGAGTTCCACCCCCGTTTCGACGAGGCTGACTCAATTCCCGACGGGTTCAAGCTTGCCGACGCCCAGTTGACCGTTGCACGCCTCTATGGACACCCAACCTGGGACCGGCTCCGAGACCACCTCGATCTCATCGAAGAACACACCCGCCCCGACCCAGCAAGTGTCGATGAGAGCGCTCACGCCACGGATCGGTTCGTGGCGATGGCGTGTGTCTCCTACGACGGCGACCACGATCCGGCGGAGCGAACGAGCGCCGCGCTCGAACTGCTCGGCCGGGATCCCGATCTCGCCGCGGCATCGACCGCCGCACTTGCCGTGACTGGGGATCACGAACGTCTTGGCGATCTCACGGCACAGGATCCTTCCGTCATCAACGATCCGTGCGGTCCCAACCGGTGGCCGCCGCTGCTCTACTGCTGCTACTCACGACTGGACCTCGACGACGAGGCTCGCTCGACATTGGCAACCGCAGAGTTGCTGCTCGACGCGGGTGCAGACCCGAACGCCGGGTTCCTCTGGCGAGGACTCGTGCCACCGTTCACCGCACTCACCGGGGCCTTCGGCCATGGGGAAGCCGACCAGCCCCCACACTCGAACGCCACTGACCTCGCACGCGCCTTGCTCGAGGCGGGCGCCGATCCGAACGACGGTCAAGCCCTCTACAACAACGGGCTCGCCGGCACTTCACACGACGACCCCACGCATCTCAAGCTCCTCGTCAGCTTCGGACTCGGAACCCCCGTGAGCGGACCCTGGTATCACCGATTCGGCGATCGCCTCACCGCACCCGAAGAACTCCTGCACGACGAACTCGAAGTCGCAGCCCACCGCGGCCTGCCAAACCGGATGCAATTCCTCGTGGACGTCGGCCTCGACCTCCGCCGGCCAGTCGGCCGATCCCGACGCACTCCGTGGCAGCTCGCCAGCGCCGCCGGCCATGACGATGTGCTTTCCGTCCTCGCAGCGGCAGGCGCCTCCGGATCGGACATCGGACAATGACGACGACGCCCGGCGACCCTCTCAGCGTCACGCTCGCTGCGACCGATCCGCCCTTTGACGCCGGCCACGGCGTGCTGTTCGGACTGCAAGCCAAGCATGGCGTCGACGAGCCAGAGCCAGCGACAGCGTCAAGGGACTTCCACACCAAGATCGAGGTTCGAACCACTGCCGACGGTTTCGACTTCGCCGGCGAGCACGTACACGGCCGTCGGGGCGACCGGTTCATCTACCTGTCCTGGGGAGTGCCCGATCAGACCGAACCGTTCGTGATGTTCGCCCGCGCCAAGATCAAGCTCGCTCACATCTCACCCGACCTGCTCGAGCGAGCGCTGGAGCACCGACGAGGTCTCCGAGCGGCGCTGCAGGCCACCAATGCCAAGGGCCAACCGGCGAGCGGCACCATCAACCCACCAGCGATCCGGTGGAGCATCGACTGACACACCGCTCGGAATCAGCACGTCGCCTGCTCGCCCTGCACCCGCTCATGATCGGCACATATGGGCGGTTCGGAACGAGTTTGCTGGCGTGAGAATCCCGAAGCGGGCGGACCGTGTCCGCTCCCAGGCGTGTGCGACCGGGTCCGAAAGAGGCCGATCCACCACCGGGAGCGGCCGGTACACGTGACACTGCCGCTGACCAGGGACTTGGCCAGCGGCAGTGGTCGTGGCGGAAGGTATGGGATTCGAACCCATGGTGACCCGGAGGCCACAACGGCTTTCGAGGCCGCCCCATTCGTCCGCTCTGGCAACCTTCCGGCGACGAGGCTAGCGGCGCCACCGCGTCTGGCCCACCCCTAAGGGCTCGGTCGCGCCGCGCCGATGGGAGGGCGTGTCGCTCTTCGATGATGCGGTCGAGAAGTTCAACCGAGTCGCGTCGGTCTACGGCGCCGCTCTGGAGCCGGTGCGCCGCCCCGACGAGGCGTTCCCGAGCGGGTCGCCCGAACGGTCGCGCCGGGGAAGCTCCCGGGCGACGTGGTGCGCCTCTTCAACGAGTGGGACAACGGGGCCCGGTCGATGCTCTTCGATGGGCTCTGGCGTCACGAGAGCGTGTTCGAGATTCACGAGAGCGCAATCTCGTTCGGGCATCCGAAAATCCTGTGGCCGATCATGAGCTACGCCAACGGGTCGATCCTCGTCGAACTGGAGACCGATGCGCATCCCGGCGGGCGATGCTTCGCGTCGTGGCCCGAGGATGGCGACGGCAACCTCTGGGCCTTCGATGTCGCCGGCCTGATCGACCTCGTCGCCGATGCGGCGATCGCGGGTGGTGTCGAGACGCACGGGAACTTCGCGAGCTTCGACGGCGGCGTGTTGCATCGCCTCGTCGATGAACGGGTCGGGTCGTTGCCTGGTCTGGCCGATCGTCACTTCGACATCTACGACCGGCCGGCGTGGCCGAGTCACTGGCTCGAGTTCGAGGGCGAAGGCGCCGAACGCTGGCAGCTTCGGGGAGCAACCCACACCGTCGACGAGTTCGACCTCGCCCGCGAAGCCGGACCGACGACCGGCACGGTCATCGCAACGTTCCGGACGGCGCTCGGCGGCGGCTACGGCGACTTCGGTCGGGTTTCCGACGCCAGCGGCTGGATGAACGCGTTCATCCCGGTCGAACTGTTCCGCCGCGTCAACTTCGTGAGTCAGCGCCTGTGCGAGCTCGACCTGATCGGCTTCCCGGAGTTCGGTGACGGTCCCGGCTCGATCGGCCCGATCGTGTGTGACCTCATGCGAGCGCACTATCCCGAGTACGACGCCGACGCCGCCGGCGAGGCCTTCGAGCGCATGTTCGCCCAGGAACGACGCCTCGACCGCAGCGTGTTGATCGTCGACGCCCGGCCGGTCGACTGAGCGACTCCGAGGATCGGATCAGGCGGCGAAGGGGAGTTCGGTCGTGTTCGGCGACAGGAACTCGTCCGCCAGGTGGGTGAGGAAGCGACGAGCGGCGTTCATGCGCTCCGCGATGTCGCTCACGACCGGCGGGGTCGGGGTGCTCGACCGGCGGCACTCCTGATACGACCGGGCGCTGACCCGTTCGAGCGCATCGAGGCCCGGCGTGGGGGAGGCCGGATCGCAGAGTTCGTTGATCTCGTCGTCGGACATGTGGAGTGCGGTTCCGACCCGCTCCGCCTTGTCGTGGGAGACGAGTCCGTGGCCGAGGGCGTCGGCGTGCACGCCGGCCATGTAGAGCGAGACGTCGCCGACCCGGCGCAGCAACACGCCACGGTCGTCCTCGCTCAGCACCGAGAGCCACTCGACCAGATCCCACGGGTTGCCGGCGCTGGCCGGAACCGGCAACCAGACCGGCTCGACCATCGAGGTCAGGAGGCGGGCCATGAAGAGCACCCGGCCCGGGGCGGCGACGAACTCCTGCACCGGCTCGACGTCGAAGACCGGGAGGCGAGTGCGAGGCCCGACCCAGTCGTTGACATAGGAGCTGGTGAGGAGGTGGTCCGCGGCGAGACGGGTCATCACGGCGAAGAACACGAACGGCGAGGCGCACACCTCGAGCTCATCGCTCTCGGCGATCGACTCGACCAGGTCGGGTTCGCTGAGCAGGTCGTGGAGCGCCCACGGCCGCCGGGCGAGCTCGATCGCGAGCTCCTCGACGTCACGGCCGCACGCGGCGGCGAGTTCGGTGATCTCCGTTCCCGTCAGCTGCGTCGAGTTCATGAACGCAGCATCGTGCGGTCGTGACTCGACATGAGATGCCGAAGGTCGGTTTGTGCCGTTCGGCTCAGGAGGCGGTCGACGCCATCCACTCGGCGATGTGGGCGGCCAACTCGGGCCCGACATCTTCTTGAATGAAGTGGCCGGCATCGGCGAAGTCGCGATGGGGCTGGCCGGCCGCGCCGGCGATCTGCTCGCGGGTGGCGGCCATCGTTGCGGCGTCGCCGAAGATCGGATCCTTCAGGCCGAAGTCGCCGAGCACCGGGCGCGGGAACGCGTCGAGCGCGGCCCGGGCCGCCTCGTTGGTCGGGACGTCGCCGACGGTGTTGACCAGCGACGGGAACGTCCGCATCGCTCCCATGAAGATCCGGCTCGGGAACGGGGCGTCGTAGCCGGCGAGTTCGGCCTCGGTGATGTCGCGCTGGATCGACGCCCGCATCACGACCGACGGCATGAAGTCCTTGCCGACGAGGGCGTAGTTGATCCAGTCCCCGAAGACGGCCATGCCGCCGCCTTCGCTGCCACCGGCGACGAACGGGAACGGCAGGTCCTGGGGTTCGAGCGTGTCGGGCAACGGGAAGAGCGCAAGCCCCTCGGGCATCACCGGCAGGTTGCCGTTGGCGACGACGAGGCGGGCGAATCGGTCGGGGTCGTTGCCGACACACCGCATGCCGATGAGCGACCCCCAGTCCTGCACCACGGGGGTGATGTCTCGCAGGCCGAGGACATCGAGGAACCGTTCGTTCCAGGCGACGTGGTGGAGGTAGCGGTAGTCGGCGAGCTGGACCGGCTTGTCGGATCGGCCACAGCCGATGTGGTCGTTGGCGATCACCCGGAACCCGGCGTCGGCGAGCACCGGGATCATGCGGCGATAGAGGTAGCTCCAGTCGGGCTGGCCGTGCAGCAGCCAGATCACCTCGCCGTCGGGGTCGCCCTCGTCGACATAGTGCATCCGCATGCCGTCGACCTCGGCGTACTTCGGCTCGAACGGCCAGTCGACCAGTTCGGCGAACGCCTCGTCGGGGGTGCGGACGAACGGTCGACCGGCGTCGGTCCAGTGGATCTCGGCCTCGTCGGCGGAGACGTCGGGCGGCAGGTCGGGGGTTGCGCTCATGCGCCGACCCTAGATCTCAGGCCCGCTCGGCCTCCAGAAGGAAGAACTCCGCCGACAGGATCAGCCGGTCGCCGTCGAGCCGGAAGCGTTCGGCCTGTCGCAGGTTGGCGGGGAGATCGCGATCCTGTTCGCCGAGGAACCCTTCGCAGCCTTGCTCCTCCTGCTGGCCTTGCAGGAAGTCGATCGCCTGGCCCTCGGGGGTGTCGTCGAGCGCTGATTCCGGCACCACGTAGAGACCCGCGGTCGAGTAGGTCGTGCCGCCGGCGTTGCAGCCGGTGTGGTAGGCGATCGTGCCGTCGTCGAAGAACGTCAGCTGCACCGGCGCCTGCCCGTCGATCACGTTGGTGCGGCCGCCACCGTCGGGCAGGGCGTAGAAGGTCACGTTCCAGGTGCCGATCAGTTCGTCGGAGCGATCGACGCCCTCGGCGCTCGGCTCGGGATCGGGCGCCGGCTCGTCGGCCGCCGCCGAGGCGCTGTCGGTCGTCGACACCTCGTCGAGCCCGAACAGGTCGCCCGCGTCGTCGTCGCCACCGCAGGCCGAAGCCAGGAGCAGCACACTCAGCACCACAACGCATCGCCGCATGGTCGGATCGTACGATTCGAGGCCGCCCCCGGTCCACGAGATCGGTTCCCCATGCCACGCCTCCGGTGTCCGGCGTACGGTGGCGCGATGGAGCGGACTCCGATCATCCGGCCTCACATCACACCGTTCGAGGACAGCCGACGGTGGGAGCACGTGTCGTACCGGCCCGGCGACATCGTGATCGCCACCCCGCCGAAGTGCGGGACGACATGGACCCAACGAATCGTCATGTCGCTGCTCTGGCCCGACGACGACACGCCCGGCGGCCGCGGCGAGCTGAGCCCGTGGGTCGACGTCCGCGTCCTGCCGATCGAGGAACTCGCCGAGCGACTCGCCGGCCAGCAGCACCGCCGGTTCATCAAGACCCACTCACCGGCCGACGCCATCCCCCTCGATCCGGACGTTCGCTACGTCGTCGTCTATCGCGGCGCGGCCGACGCGCTCGTGTCGTGGGGGAACCACCGGGCGACGATGCGCAGCGAAGCGGTCGAGATGCTGAACAGCCGGGCGGCGCCCGACGGCATCGAGGGCGTGCCGCTGACCTTCCACGGTGACTACAACGAACTTCTGGTCGAGTGGACCGCCTACTGGTCGCCGGCGATCCACCTCGCCCCCTGGTGGCCGTTGCGCCACGAACCCAACGTCCACCTGATGCACTACCGCGACATGGATGCCGACCTCAGCGCCGAGATGGCCCGGCTCGCCGGCTTCCTCGACATCGACGTGCCGGCCGAGCGCTGGCACGACACGGTCGAGCGCTGCCGCCTCGACGCCATGCGGACCGAAGCCCAGAACGCCGGCTTCAACACCATGCTGTTCTCGGGCGGTGCGGAGTCCTTCTATTACAAGGGCGGTGTCGGCCGGGGTCGGCAGCTGCTCACCGAGGCGCAGCTCGACGCGGTGGCGGACCACGTCGCCGCGCGGTTGCCTGCCGATGCCCAGGCCTGGCTCGAGTCGGGCGGCCCGGTGCCGTGAGGGTTCAGCGGTGCGCGTCGGGTGAGGCGCCGAGCAGCGCGGCGCACTCGTCGGCCCGGACGTTGTGGATCGTCTCGAACTCGTGGCCGAGTCGAGGATCAGCTCCGACCTGGTAGAGCGAACCGGTTGCACCACCGGCCATGTCGGGCACGCCGAACACGACCCGGGCCACGCCGGCGCTGAGGATCGCGCCGGCGCCGATCACGCCCGGCTCACGGGTGACGACGACGGTTGCGCCGTCGAGTCGCCCCGAACCGACGTGGGCGGCCGCATCGCGGATCGCCAGCACCTCGGCGTGGGCGGTCGGGTCGCCGGTCCGGTCACGTTCGTCGTGGCGGCGGGCGACGACCTCGCCGTCGATCGCGACGACCGCACCGACCGGCACGTCGCCGTGCTCGATCGCCGCCTTCGCCTCGTCGATCGCGAGCCCCATCAGTTCGTCGTCGGTCACCGAGCCGGAGCGTAGCGACTCGACCGTGTAGCGACCGATGCGAGCTACGACGCGGCGACCACGGTGACCGGATCGGGTCGCCGGACGAGCTTGGCCCGCAGCCACAGCTGGGCCGCACCGAAGTCGGCGACCGCGATCGCGATCACGATGGCGCCGGCGACCCCCCACCCGGTCAGGTCGACCAGCGCCAGCACGATCGCGGTGGCGACGACCCACGACGCGTCGGCGATCGAGGTCTGGAGCAGTGCGAACGGCAGCTTCGACTCGGGGAGGCGGGACTGGCGAACGACGTCGGCCGCGAAGAGCAACAGCCCGACCCCGCCGATCCGGGTGAGGAGGACGTGGTCGATCCCGGAGACGTCGCTCACCCAGCCGGCCGCTGCGACGGCGATCAGGCCGCTGACGACGGAGAAGGCGGCGTTGGTTCGCAGGACCAGTCGAGCTCGGGAGACGGTGATGTGGTGCATGGCCCGAGCGTGCGCACGACGGCCGCGTCCGAGCGATGACCTGGCAGGTAATCGGCCCGGTTACCCGACACGTCGTACCCTCCAACCATGACCGAAACCTCGCTGGTGTCCTCGTTCGGCGAAGAACTCCGTCGCTGGCGCGACGCCCGCCGCTACTCCCAGCTCGCGCTCGCCGGCGAGGCCGAGGTCTCCCAACGTCACCTCTCGTTCCTCGAGACGGGGCGCAGCAAGCCCAGTCGGGAGATGGTGCTGCACCTCGCCCGGGTACTCGACCTGCCCCTGCGGGATCAGAACAACCTCCTCGTCACCGCCGGCTACTCACCCGAGTACGCCGAACGCTCGCTCGACGATCCCGACCTCGACGAAGTCCGCCACACGCTCGAGACCGTCGTCAACGCCCACGGGCACATCCCGGCCTATGTGGTCGACCGCGGTTGGGATCTGGTCCTCGCGAACACCGCCGCCCTCGGGCTCGCGTCGGTCGTCGGCGTCGAGATGCCGCCCGAGGTGGCGATGAACGCCATGCGCACCTGCTTCCACCCCGACGGGCTGCGCCGGTTCATCGTCGGCTGGGACGGCTTCGCCACCGTCCTGCTCCACCGGCTCGAACGCGAAGCGATCGAGCGGCCCTTCGACGAACGGCTCAACGCGCTCGCCGTCGAAGCCCGCACCTACCCCGGGGTCGCCGACCTGCCCGACCGGCCGCCGCTGCCCAGCGGCAACGACCTGATGCTCCCGATGGTGGTCGACACGCCGCTCGGCGAGCTGCGGCTCATCTCGATGATCGCCACGATCGGCGCCCCGTTCGACGTCACCCTCGAAGAGCTGCGGCTCGAGACGCTGCTCCCCGCCGACCGTCACACCGAGTCGATCCTGACCGACCTCCACGCCCGAATCTGACCGAACCGAAAGGCCCCCATGACCACCGCCACCGTCCCCACCCTCCCCGAGAACGCGCCGCCGGCCCTCGTCCGCTACATGCACATGTGGAACGAACGCGACCCCGAGGCCATCCGCGGCCACCTCGACGACGCGGTCAGCGACGACTGCCTCTGGGTCGATCCCCAACACCACCATCGGGGCCGCGACGCCCTCGAGGCCAACGTGCGCGGCTTCCGCGAGACGTTCCCCGATGCCGACCTCGGCGTCGGCAGCACGGTCGACGGCCACAACGACCGCTACCGCTACGAATGGGTGATCGTGAACGAGGGCGCCCTGCTCATCCGCGGCTTCGACGTCGTCACGCTCAGTGCCGCCGGCCTGATCGAACGGGTCGACGGCTTCTTCGGCACCCTCGATCGCCTCGGCCCCGAGTAGCCCTCACCCGTCGGCTGCGACCAGGGACCGAGGTCCCGCCCCGACCCTCGGCCGCCCGGTTGGGCGGCCGACGCCGATTCCTGGTCGACTGGACGCATGTCACTCCGGCTGGCGACCGGGATCCTCGCGGTGGGATTCGTCCTTCACAACGCCGATCACTGGCGGCGTGGCTTCGGCGTGGTCGAAGACGGCGTCATCCTCGGCGGGACCATGGCCGCCATGCTGATCGCGGTGCTGTTCACCCTGGTCGTCGCTCGCCATCCGGCCGCGCCGGCCGCAGCAGCGGTGGTCGGGCTGTCGGTGGCGTTCGGTGTCAGCATGGTGCACCTCGTGCCCGGGTGGGGCCCACCGAGCGACTACCTCCCCGATGCGGGAGCCGATGCCCTCACCTACACGGCGGTCATCGCGGAGATCGGCGCCGCCGCACTCGTCGGCGTCGTCGGACTCCAGATCCTGCGGCGCAACGACTTCGCGCCGCTGGTGCCGGGCTGGGCCTGAGGCCGGCTACAGGCCGGCGTACCAGTCGTAGCCCCGCTCACCCCAGTAGTCGCCGCCCTGCTCGCGGCGGAACTGGATCGTGCCGATGCGCTTGATCTGCTTGATGCCGTACTTCAGCGGCGTCGCCAGCCGTAGCGGTGCGCCGTTGAGGTCGGCGATCGGCTCGCCGAAGTTGTCGTAGGCGAGCAGGGTCTGGGGGTGACGCATCGTCGCCATGTCGACCGACACGTAGTAGCCGCCGTCGGGCGTCTCGAGGTAGACGTCGCTGATGTCGCCGGGGAGTTGGTCCTCGTACAGGGCGAGGAAGTCCGAGAAGCGGGCCCCCTGCCAGTTGGTGACCTGGGCCCAACCCTCGATGCACTTGTGCTCGATCGTCATCTCGTGCCACGGGAGGGCCTTGATGTCGTCGAGGGTGTGGGTGCCGAGCGCTTCGCCGTCCGGTCCGAGCACGTTGAGCTGCCAGCTCCCCATGTCGAGTTCGTCACGGATGCCGTGGCGCCCGTTGATCTGCAGCACCGAGGCCTGCGAGAGCGGGAACTCCTTGGCGAGATGGTCCCCGCGGAACAGGCGCGACCAGACCGACTCGTTGAGTTCGTGGATGTCGCGCAGCGGGCCGGGCAACCGGTTGTCGAGGTCGGCCGACTGCACGTTGCGGAAGGCGACGAAACCGGCGGCCGCGGTGACGCCCCCGGTGAGGAAGGAACGTCGGGAGCGCTTCTTGTACTGCTCCATTGTGAGCTCTTCGGGCTCAGCCATGATCGGCACCTCCTGCGATCGCGCCGGCGAGTTCGGGTTCGGTCGTGTCGGAATCCGCCTCGGAGGGGGCGGACTCGTCGAGCGCCTCGGGTTCGATGTCGACGACCTCGTACCCGGTGACCATCGAGGTGAAGTTGCGTCGGCCGGCCCGGGCGACCTGGATCATGTGGACGACGAAGAAACCGACGAACAGCATCGTCGTGGTGAAGTGGATCAGCCGGGCCGACTCGTAGCCACCGAAGATCGTGACGAGGAACGAGAGCTGGGTCGGCTTGAACAGGGCGAAGCCGGTGGCGACGATCACGACGCCGAAGAGGATGACGACGGTGTAGCTCAGCTGCTGGGCGGCGTTGTAGTGGCCGTCCTTCGGCGGGGCCTCCTTGCGCAGGCCCAGGTCGTGCATGACCACGCCGGGCACCCGGGCGATCTGCTGGCGGGTCGGCACGAGCTGTCGCCAGCCGCCGGTGAAGGTCAGATAGGTCAGGTAGGCCGCGCCGTTCACGACGAACAGCCACCCGAACGAGAGATGGAAGCCGAGGCCGCGGGCGAGCTTGCGGTTGAGGCCCAACGTCTCGTTGAACCATGTCGGGAAGAACTTGAAGAGCTCCCAGTCGAGGATGCCGAAGGCGAACTCGTCCTCGGCCCAGTAGATCCGGAGTCCGCTCCAGATCATGATCGTGATCAACGGGAAGTTGATCCAGTGCATCCACCGGTTGCCCCGGCGGTGACGCAATACGGCCTTGCGGGTCGGCGGGGGCGCCGAGGCCGATGCGTCGTCGTGTTCGAGTGCTGCGGTCATCGGGGAGGTAACGCCGTGAGCGCCGAAACCGTTCCCGGAGACTTTTCCTCCGCCGGTGTCGGGCGGTTTATCCTCGCCGGATGGGGAACATGCGTGAGGTCGTCATCAGCGGATCCGGGGTCTTCACTCCGCCGGAGGTGATCACCAACGAGGAGCTGGTCGAGGCGTTCAACGCCTTCGCCGACAAGGAGAACGCGATCCACGCCGACGCGATCGCCGCGGGCGAGCGGGAGGCGATCCCGCACTCCGACGTCGACTTCATCGTCAAGGCGTCCGGGATCGAGCGGCGTCACGTCATGGACAAGTCCGGCGTCCTCGACCCCGACGTCATGCATCCGCTGTTGCGCGAACGCAGCGACGACGAACCGGGGATCATGACCGAGATGGCGATCGACGCCGCCCGCCAGGCCATGGATCAGGCCGGCGTCGACGGTGGTCAGATCGATGCGATCATCTGCGCCGCGTCCAACCACGAGCGGGCCTACCCGGCGATCGCGATCGAGGTGCAGGAAGCGCTCGGCATCGAGGGATTCGGCTTCGACATGAACGTCGCCTGCTCGTCGGCCACCTTCGGCATGCAGAACGCGGTCGACATGATCCGGTGTGGTTCGGTCGACCGCGTGTTGATGGTCAACCCCGAGATCTGCTCCGGTCACCTCGAGTGGCGCGACCGCGACTGCCACTTCATCTTCGGCGACGTCTGCACGGCCGTCGTGCTCGAAGCCAAGGAGCTCGCCACCTCCGACGACCAGTTCGAGGTGTTGTCGACCCGTCTGCTGACCCAGTTCTCGAACAACATCCGCAACAACAACGGCTTCCTTCGCCGGTCGCGGGTCGGCGGGATGGACGATCGCCGCGACATGCAGTTCATGCAGAACGGTCGCCAGGTGTTCAAGCAGGTCGTCCCGATGGTGTCGGATCTGATCGTGAAGCACTGCCGCGACGAAGGCGTCGAGCCGACCGAGCTCAAGCGGCTCTGGCTCCACCAGGCCAACAAGTCGATGAACGACTTCATCGGCAAGAAGGTGATGGGGCGCACGCCCGACCCGGTCGAGCAGCCCAACATCTTGCAGGAGTACGCCAACACGTCGTCCGCCGGTTCGATCATCGCCTTCTCCCAGCACCACGACGGGCTCGAGCCCGGCGATCTCGGCGTGATCTGTTCGTTCGGCGCGGGCTACTCGGTCGGCAACGTCATCGTTCGCCGCCTCTGAGCGCGCACGGCGCGTCGAGCGGCGATGGCCGCCGACGGGCGCCCGTCAGCCCGGAGTCGGCACGAACGCCTCGATCGGCTCGCCCTCGAGTGTGATGCGATGCATCACCCGGCGATGCCCCTGGTAGTCGTTGACCGCCAGGTGCTGCACGGCCCGGTTGTCCCAGATCGCCATCGAGCCGACCTCCCACGAGAACCGGTACGTGAACTCCGCCTGGGCGGCGTGGGCGAAGAGCTGCTGCAGCAGCGGCCGTGACTCGCTGCGCCGCCACCCTTCGAAGCGGGTGGTGAAGTCGCCGTTGACGTAGAGGGCGGGCCGTCCCGACAGGGGATGGCGGATGATCACCGGATGCAGGGCGTCCTGGGTGGCCGCCTCGGCGTTGCGGTACTGCTGATCCGAGCCGTAGCTCTCCGCCGGCACCCCGAACGCGTGCCGGCTCGAGTGCACGGCCCGCATGGTGCCGAGGGTCGCCTTCATGCCGTCGGACAGCGCGTCGTAGGCCGCGTACTGGCTGGCGAAGATCGTGTCGCCCCCTGCGGGCGGGACCTCGCGGGCGTAGAGGATCGACCCCATCGCCGGGACCTGGTCGTAGCTGTGGTCGCTGTGGAACTCGCCGCCGACGTTGCTGCGTTGATCGGGTTCCTTGCGGATCTCCGCGATCGACGGATGGGTGTCGACCGCCGGGATGAACCGGTTGACGTTGATGTCGGACCATCGCTCGGCGAAGGCGATGTGCTCGTCCGGCGTGAGCTCCTGGTCGCGGAAGAACACGACGCCGTGGTCGACGTAGGCCTGGGTGATCACGGCCATGTCGTCGTCGGTGCAGTCGGCGACCTGGATGCCGCCGATGAACGCGCCGAGCACGTTGTTGGCCGGCGTCACCGTGATCGTCACGTCGCCGGTTCCCCTTCGGGCTCGGCGGTCGGAGCCGGGTCGGGGTCGTCGTCGCGGCGGCGGGCGAGTTGGATCTCGTGGAACCCGAAGGTGATGCAGCCGCACACGACGAAGATGTCGGCGACGTTGAAGACGGCGTACCAGGTGACGTCGATGAAATCGATCACCTCGCCCGACAGCGGCCCGTCCTCGGCCCGGAAGATCCGGTCGAGCAGATTCCCGATCGCGCCGCCCAGCACGATGGCCGCAATGTTGGCGCGCAACGCCGTCTCCGACACACGGATCTGGTGTACGAGGAAGAGACAGAGCGCGATCACGAGCACGCCGATCCAGCGGCCCAGCCCCTCGCCGGTGCCGAAGGAGAAGCCGCTGTTGTACGCGAGATCGAACTCGAGGGTCGGGACGAGCTCGATGACGCTGCCATCCTCGAGCTCTCGCAGGGCCCACCACTTCGTCACCTGATCGAGCACGACGCCGAGCACCACGATCACCATGGGGGTGATCAGGCTCGGCCGGGACGAACCGGTGTCGGGGGTGCTGGTGGGCTCATCCACGACCGCAACGGTATCGGCCGCCGCGTCCGGGCGTCGGCCGCCGCCGTAGGCTCGACGGGTGACCGATCCGGCGCGTTCGTCCCCGATGCCCCTCGGGCTGGCCCGAGCACTGGTGTTCTCGTCGTCGGCCGCCGTGCTCGTCCTGGAGATCCTCGCCGGTCGGCTGATGGCCCCCTACGTCGGGGTGTCGCTGGAGACCTTCACCGGCATCATCGGTGTGGTGCTCGCCGGCATCGCGCTGGGGACGGCTGTCGGCGGGCGGCTCGCCGACCGCTTCGACCCGGCGTCGCTGCTCGGCCCGGCGTACGCGCTGGGTGGGGCACTGTCGTGGTGGTCGCTGTGGGTGGTGTTCACCCTCGGCCCCGACGTCGGGCGCGGCCCGGTCGCGATCGTCGCCCTCAGCACGCTCGGCTTCTTCGCCCCTGCAGCGGTGCTGAGCGCGGTGTCCCCGCTGGTCACCAAGCTGCGGCTGCGACACCTCGACGAGACGGGCACGGTCGTGGGCTCGCTGTCGGCCTGGGGGACCGCCGGCGCCCTGTTCGGTGTGTTCGTCACCGGGTTCGTGTTGGTCGCGGCGTGGCCGACCAAGCCGATCGTCCTGGTGCTCGGCGCCGTACTCGTGGTCACCGGCGCGGCGTTGACCGGCTGGCACACCCGCCGACCACCGTCGATCGCGGTGATCCTCGTGGTCCTCGTGTCCTTCGGCGTGGGGGCGAGCGGATCGTCGCCGTGCGGATTCGAGAGCGCCTACTTCTGCGGGCGGGTCGTGACCGACGCCGACGACCCGGACGTCCGGCTCCTCGTCCTCGACGATCTGGTGCACGCGGCGGTCGACCTCGCCGATCCCGACGATCTCCAGCTCCGCTACGTCCGGCTGCTCGCCGCGGCGGTCGACGATCGCCCGGCCGGCCCGCTCGACGTCGTGCACGTCGGTGGCGGCGGGTTCACCCTGCCCGGCCATGTCGCCCGCACCCGGCCCGGCAGCGCCAACACCGTGTTCGAGATCGACGACGTGCTGCTCGACGTCGCCCGTGACGAACTCGGGTACGTGCCCGACCGCGGCACCGAGGTCGTCGTCGGCGATGCCCGTCTCCTGATGACCGACCTCGCGGACGCATCGCAAGACGTCGTCGTGGGCGATGCCTTCGGCGGGGCCGCAGTGCCCTGGCACCTGACGACGTCGGAGTTCCTCGACGAGGTCGCGCGGGTGCTGCGTCCCGACGGGGTCTACCTGCTCAACCTCATCGACGGCGGCGCCAACGACTTCGCCGAGTGGCAGGCCCGGACCCTGCTCGACCGCTTCGCCCACGTCGAGCTGATCGCACCCGTCGACGGGGTCGCCGAGGTCGCCAACCAGGTCTTCGTGGCGTCGAACGGCCCCATCGACCGGTTCGAGGTCGATCCCGACGGTGTGTGGGTCGACGACGTCGTCGGGTTCGCGTCGTCCGGTCGCGTGCTCACCGACGACTATGCGCCGGTCGACCAGCTGCTGACCACCCGCTGATCGAATCCTTCAGGGCGCGGCCGCGATGGCCGATTGGAGGGATCGATGACCACCACCTCCCCCGCCCCGCAGACCACGGCCCCGGCTCGCTCGCTGCTGATCCCCGGTCTGGTCCTCGCCGCCGTCGCGATCGCCGCGCTCGTGTTCGTCTGGTTCCGCCCCTCGGCGCAGGATCAGGCCCGGCTCGACGTGCTGGAAGCCGATCCGACCCTCGTGCTGCCCATGCTCGACGGCGAGGTTCCCGAACTGCTCGGCAGCGAGAGCTCGGTCGCGAGCCGGAGCTGGTCGGGTGAGTGGAGCATCACCGAACGCACCGATCGGTACGCCCTGCAGAGCCGCCGGGTCGACCGCTACGCCGTGGATCTGTACGACCACATCACCGCGTCGTCGTGGGACGTCACGAGCGTGCAGTGCCAGGAGGACCAGGTCGTGATCACCGGCCGACAGGTCGTCGACGGCGACTGGGCGACCCTCGAGTTCACCGCATGGGCGACCGGCCCGAGCGGTCAGCTGTCGGTTCGGAGTGCGGTGTCGGCGGTCGGGGGCAACGACTTGATGGTCGTCGCCGAGACCACCGAGGCGCGGATCAACTGTCCTGCGCTCAACTGAGCAGGGAGTGACCGAACGGCTCGTATCGTCGAGTCCATGACCGCTTCGTCCCCCGTCACCCTCGGTGCTGTGATCGGCAGCCTGCGCGAGGGCTCCTTTCACCGGATCGTGTTCGAGAACGCCCAGGAGCTCCTGCCGGACGGCGTGTCGCTCACGGAGATCCCGATCGTCGACCTCCCCTTCTTCAACCAGGATCTCGAGGGGCCCGACGGGCCGGATTCCGTCCTGGCGTTCCAAGCGGCGGTCGATGCGCTCGACGGGCTCGTGTTCTTCTCGCCGGAGTACAACGGCGGGGTGCCGGCCGTGACCAAGAACGCCGTCGACTGGGCATCGCGGCCTCGCGGCGACGCACCGATCCACGGCCTCTCGGTCCTCGTCGTCGGCGCCACGCCCGGCCGCCACGACGTGCCCAACGTCCGCGAGGCGCTGTCGAAGACGGCGCAGAGCGCGGGCGGGCGAGTCTTCGAACGCTCGATCGGCCTCTCCAGCATCTCCCGTCGGATCGAGGATCGCCGCGTCGATGCGGAGATCCGAGCCGAACTCGAGGCGGCGCTCGCGGCGTTCGTCGAGTTCGTCCGGACCCCGGCCGACACCGACGACTGACCTCAGCCGGCGTCGAGCCCGAGCCGCCGCCGACGTTCGAGGTGGGAGATCACCGCGACGGCCGCGCCGAACACCGACACACCGGCGACGCTCAACAGGGCACCCTCGTAGCCGGCGCCGGTGTCGGCCAGGGCGCCGACGGTCAGCGGCCCGGTGACCCCGCCGACCTCGGCGACCGAGAACCACAGGCCGTTGGCGAGGCCCGCGTTCGCCGAGGTGACCCGCTCCGATGCCAGCACGGTGATGGTCGCCAGCGGGGCCAGTGCGCCGCGGACGAAGGTCAGCATCGACAGGGCGCCGTGCGCTGCCACGGGCGCGACCACGATCGCGACGAGCGCCGCCGCGGCCACCGTCATCACGGCGGCGACCAGCAGATGCATGCGGTCGGGACGGGCGAGGGCCGGAACGGTCCCGCTCGCGATGATCGCGACGATGCCTCCTGCGCCGACCCAGGCACCGGCGGCGGACGGCGACAGCTCGCTGAACTCCTCCAGCACGGTCGGCAACCAGTTGCCGAGCGCGTGGTTGAGGAAGAACAGGGCGAAGGCGACGACGAGGATGAGGCGGATCTCGGTCGAGGCGACCAGCTCTCGCCACGTGGTGCGGTCATCGACGGCGGCGTCGGTGACAGGCGTGGGTTCGGGTCGGTCGACCGAGATCCACGTGAGCACCCACACCGCGGTCGCGACGACGGCCACCCCCGCCTCGAAGACGAGGACGGTTCGCCACGAGTCGAGCCACACCAGCAGCACCGGGTTCGTGATCGCGACGGTGAGGGTGCCCCCGATCGCGGGCGCCATCGCGTACCAGCCCACCCCGCGGCGCCGTTCGGCCTCGTCGGGGAACCAGCTCGCCATGAGCTTCGGCGCCGATGCCGAGACCAGCGGCCCGAACACGCCGAAGAAGGCGACGGCCAGCCACAGGGATCCCAGGCCCTGCGCGGCCGCCCGCAACAGGAGCGAACCGGCGACCGACACGCCGCCGAGGGCCAGTGACCAGCCGAGGTCGAATCGATCGATGAACCGACCGGCGATCGGTGAGGTTCCGATGTAGATCATCGCCCACGCCCCGAGGGCGAAGCCCATCGCCCCGCGGCTGACGCCCAGGTCCTCACGGACGACCGTCAACATCGGGGCGATCGCGGCGACGGCGACGCCGAAGCTGAAGTAGACGCCACTCATCGCCCCGAAGACGAACCATCGATGGCGGGGTGCGGTCACCGCTGCATCACAGCAGACCGGCCGTCATCGGGTCGCATCGATTCCGTGAACCGTCCGGCCCGTCGATCCCGATAGATCGGACATGACCCCCTCACCGTCCCCCTCCTCCCGCCTTCGACGCACCTCGCTCCGCGCCGGGATCGAGCGGCTCGCCTTCGTGTTCGTGGTGGCCGTCATCGCCGCGGTCGCGTCGGAGCGGATGTTCTGGTTCTGGTCGACCGATCTGACCGAACACCTCTTCGTCAGTGCGTTCTACGCCCTCGCCGCCGGCGTCACCCTGTGGGCGATGGCGCGCCACCGGGTGTCGGGCTGGTGGTCCCTGTGGCTGGCCACCCCACTGTTCCCGCTGGTGGTCGAAGGGGTCATCACCCCGGTCACCTACTCCGGCGGGCCGTTCGTCCCGCTGTTCCCCGCCTGGTTCGCCTTCTGGCACGGCATCCTCGCGTTCGGATTCCTCGTGGTCGGCGTGCGGGCGCTCCTGCTGGCGCGGCGCACGGCCCTTCTCGCCGTGTCGTCGGTCGCCCTCGGCGTGTTCTGGGGCGTCTGGTCGACGACCCTCTGGCTGCCCGAGAACGTCGAGGACCCCGAGCTGATCGCCGACCAGGGCGCGCCGCTCGAGGTGCTCGATCCCTCCGCCTTCGCCCGGTACGCGATCGTGTTCACCGCCGTCGTGATGGTGGGTCACCTCGCCCTCGGTCGACTGTGGCCGGCGAGCTTCGAACCCGCCCGTGCGACGGTGCGGTTGTGGGGCGGGCTGGTGGTGCTGGGCGCCGCGGCCTGGACGGTCGTCGTCCCGTGGGCGCTGCCGATGTTCCTGGCCTACGTCGCGCTGCAGCTCTGGGGCCTGCGCCGTCACGAACGGGTCGCGGCGGAGCCGACCCTGCTCGCCCGCCTCACCGGCCCCACCCCGCGACGTCCGTTGCTCGCGCTCGCCGCGATGGCTCCGGCGGCGGCGATCACCTATGCCGCGCTGTGGGAGGTCGGGTTCTCGCTCGACGCCGCGCGGGCGGTGATGTGGACGACGATCGCCGTCCAGACGGTGGCGGGATTCACGATCAGCGCGATGGCGTTGCGACGGGCCGGCCGCCCGCACGCGCCCCCCGGCGAGGGCCCCGGTCAGTCGGTGCCGGGGCCGACCGTCGCGACGAGGTCGACCTCGAACAGCTGATCCGCCGGCCGGGGCTTGGCGAAGTAGAAGCCCTGGAGGGTGTCGGTGCCGAGCTCGACGAGGCGGCGGGCCTCGGCCTCGGTCTCGATCCCCTCGGCGGTCACCGTCGCGCCCAGCAGATGCCCGGCGTCGATGATCAGCTTCACGATCGACGCCTCGCCGGCGTCGTTGATCGCGCCGGCGGTGAACGACCGGTCGATCTTGAGGATGTCGACCGGCAGGGCCCGGAGGTGGGCGAGCGAGGTGTAGCCGGTGCCGAAGTCGTCGATCGCGACCCGCACGCCCGCGCCGCGGAGTCGGCCCAACGACAGGGATGCGGTGGCGAGATCGTTCACGAGGGCGCTCTCGGTCACCTCGACGATCAACAGCGTGGGGTCGACGCCGTGGCGCTCGAGCGGCTCGAGCACGTGCTCGACCAGCTGGGGATGGGTGAGATGGCGTCCCGAGATGTTGACCGAGACGGGGATCCCGGCGACGCGCGGGTCGAGTTGCCAAGCCGCGAGTTGGCGGGCGACGGCGTCGACCACCCACCGGTCGATGTCGACGATCAGATGGCTGCGTTCGGCGAACTCGATGAACAAGCCGGGCGGCACGAGATCGTCGTTGTCCGGTCGGCGCCAGCGCACGAGGGCCTCGATCGCATCCGGCTGGTGGTCCTCGGCTGTGACGATCGGCTGGAAGTGCAGCTCGAACTCGTCCTCGGCGACGGCGCGCTGGAGCGCGATAGCGAGGTCGGTGTCCTGGACGAACTGGTGCCGGAGGTCTTCGTCGCAGATCTCGATCCCGCCACGCCCCTCCGCCTTGGCCCGGTAGACCGCGAGGTCGGCGTCGCGTAGGAGCTCCTCGGCGGTGAGATGGTCGGCCTCGGCCAACGCGATGCCGATACTCGCCCGGACGTGGACCTCGCCGTCGAGCAGCGCGATCGGGCCACGGATCTCGGTGAGCAGTCGCTCCGCGAGGGTGGCGGCGTCGGCGACATCGTCGATCCGATCGGCGATGACGATGAACTCGTCGCCGCCGAGGCGGCCGACGAAGTCTCCCTCGCGGGCGCCGGTGACGAGCCGTTGCGCGACCTGGGTCAGCACGGTGTCGCCGGCATGGTGACCGTGGTGGTCGTTGATGTTCTTGAAGTTGTCCAGGTCGATGAACAGCACCGCCAGGTGGATGTCGTCGCTGCGCTTGGCTCGGGCGAGGGCCCGGGTGAGCTGGGCCAGCGAGGCGTTCCGGTTCGGGATCTGGGTCAAGCCGTCGTGGCTGGCCTCGTGGGTGAGACGCCGTCGGAACTCGTTCTGGTGGGCGAGCGCGTCGCGCAGCCGGTCGACGGCGGCCTGGAGCGAGTCGCCGAGCCCGCCCTCGGCTCGCTGATCGAGCACCTCGGCATCGAGCTCGCCGGATGCGAGTCGGCGGGCCTGTTCGGTCGCGAGGGAGAAGTGGTGGGACGCTCGTCGAAGCGCAGCGGTCGCCGCCTGCACCTCGCGCGGTCCACGCATCGAGCCCTCGTCGTCGGCTCCCTCGCCGGCGTGGAGCTGGTCCACCTCCTCCTCGAGCCGGCGCAGCGGCGCCGCGATGTATCGGCCCGCGAACGCCGCCGCGAGGAACGACGCCAGCGCGAGGGCGCCGGCGAAGGCGTAGGTCTGCGCTCGCTGCCGGTCGGCGTCCTCTCGGATCGACGTCGCGGTCGCAACGACCGCGCCGGCCTGGCTGTCGATGCCCTCGAGGGTCACGACCGCCGAGCGATCGGCACTGACGATCACCGAGTCGAAGTCGGCCCCCGTGGTCAACGCGCTGGTCAGCGTGAGCGGCACGCCTCGGCGATCGACGCCGTTCTGGGTTCCGTCGTCGATCAGATCGTCGACCGCTGCCGTGAACATGGCGATCGCCGGGTCGTCCAGCATCGCGTCGACATGGTCGTCCGTCGCGGGTTCTGCTGGCTGCGCCATGCGGAGGAGATCGATCGACTCCTCGATTCCGGCGCGAGCCCTGATCAGGCGGGCGAACTCGACGGCTGGCTCATCGCGGATGTCGAAGAGGACCGAGAAGAATGCGTAGTAGGCGTCGGCGATCGCCGACCGCATCGAGATGCCGAGTGTCAGCACCTCGATGTCATCGGCCAGACGCGGGGACGAGACCGCTGGCAGCGCACCCAGGTCAGCGATCCACGCTTGCAGGGCGTCGCGGACGTCCGAACGAACAGCTCCGTAGGAGGTCTGGATGTCACTCAGGTCGCCTTGCTGGGCTCGGATCATCACAAGCCGGTCCTCGACCGAACCGAGGTTGCCGGCATCGATCACGGCGTCGGTCGCTTCGATCGCAGCGGCGACGCTCTGCTCGGGGTCAGCCCCGAAGACCGACGCAGTGAGCTCTGCGGGGATGCCCAGCTCGTCAACCAGCGAACGAACCATCGTGACGCTCATTTCGCTGAGCAGCGCGCCGTCGAGGCTGGTCAGCGTCTGGACGTTCTCGGCCGCCTCCTCGAGCGCGGTGGCATCGGCACTGACGTCGCGAGCCCGATCCACCGACGGCCACGAGGCGAGCAACAAGCCGACGAAGGGGACGGCGACGGCGGCGGCGAGCAGACCACGAGCCCCGATCCCACGCACGCGGGCCGGCGTACGGTCGTCGATCTCGGTTTGGTTGGGTAACCCGCTCGCCATCGAATCACTCCATGCCGGACAGCTCGACGTCCCAGTTTCGGTCTGTCTTGCGCCTCGTTGAGACCGAGGACCGAGGACGTGGTGTGGCGGCAGGGATCGTAGAACGACAACACCGGTGGACGCATCATGCGGCCACCGGTGCTCTCGGATCATGAACTGGCGGAGGGTGTGGGATTTGAACCCACGGAGGCTTGCACCTCACACGCTTTCCAAGCGTGCCCATTCGGCCGCTCTGGCAACCCTCCCGGTCCCGCCGGGTGGCGGGGGTCGGCCCCGCGCGGTGCGGGATCCGGTGGCAAAGGGTAGCGTGAATCTCGCAACGCCCGTTCCGGGGTGTGGCGGTCGGGTCCTGTGCAACAGGCACTCGTGAACCGAGTCAGGGCCGGAAGGCAGCAGCTCTCAGCGAAGCTGACTGTGTGCCGCAGATCGCCTGGCCGCCACTCCCGGGAACGGGCGTTCGTTGTTCTTGCTGCATGCGCAGGATCCGCCCACGCCAGGCGCAGGACCCGCCCACGCCAGGCGCGGGATCCGCTCACGCCAGCCGCAGGCCCGCCCGGCCGGGCCGGTGAGGGCGGAACGGCGAGAGCGTCCGGCTCGTTGGTGGCAGACTCGCGTCGATGACGGCGCCCGCGGCCTCTTCACCCCGAAGCATCCTCGCCGCGACGTGGGCCCTGTTCGCCGGCATCTTCCTGCTCACGGCCGGCAACGGCCTCCAGTTCACGACCGTCGGTGTGCGTTCGACCGTCGAGGACTTCGACAGTCTCGCGATCGGCGTCATGACGGCGGCCTACTACGTCGGCTTCCTCGCCGGCGCCGGGTTCACGTACCGCTCCCTCGGCCGGGTCGGTCACCTGCGGGTCTTCGCCGCGTTGGCGTCGACCGCCAGTGCGTCGGTGCTGATGCACACCCTCTTCGTCAACCCGCTCAGCTGGTCGTTGATGCGCATCGCGACCGGCTTCTGCGTCGCCGGACTGTTCATCGTCATCGAGAGCTGGATCAACGACCAGGCCACCAACTCGACCCGAGGCATCCTCATGTCGACCTACATGGTCACGGTGCTCGGCGGGCGAGCCGCCGGTCAGGCGCTGCTCAACGTCGGTGACCCCGGTGGCTTCGACCTCTTCGTGATGTCGAGCGTGATGGTCTCGCTGGCTCTGGTGCCGATGATGATGTCGGCGACCTCCGCGCCACCGGTCGTGATCCCGGAACGGATGAGCTTCGCCGAGCTGCGCCGGGTGGCGCCGACCGGTGTGATCACGATCTTCGTCAGCGGCTGGACGACCGCGGTGTTGGGTGGCCTCGCCGCGGTCTACGCCACCCGGGTCGGCATGGACACCGGCCAGGTCTCGCTCTTCGTCGGCTCGCTCATCATCGGTGCGGCCATCTTCCAGATCCCGATCGGCACCCTGTCGGACCGCATCCGGCGACGGCTGGTGATCCTCGGGGTGTCGATCATCGCGATCGTGTTGATGTTCGCCCTGGCGGCGGCGCCCGAGACCGGGTGGGTGCCGATCGCGTTGGTCGGCCTCGTCGGCGGCTTCACCTACCCGATGTACGGGCTCGGCGTGGCGCTCACCAACGACTGGATCCCCGACGAGAAGCGGGCCGCGGCGTCGATGCTGCTCATGATCGTCAACGGGGTGGCGGCGATCATCGGGCCGATCGTCGCGTCGGTGGCGATGGACGCAGAACCGGCCCGGATGTTCATCAGCCTCGCGGTCGTGCAGGCGGTGTTCGCCGCCTACCTGGCCGTCCGGATCGTGGTCCGCGCACCCAAGCCGGTCGAGGCCCAGTCGCGGTTCGCCCCGCTGGCCGACCGCGTCACGGCGTTCGTGCTGCAGCGCCGCTCGGGCACCTCCGGCAGCGAGGGATCCGACCAGTAGAGTCGGCAGCGCATGGCCTACCAGTCGCTCTACCGCCGCTACCGACCCCAGAGGTTCGGTGAGATCCGCGGTCAGCGCCACGTCGTCTCGGCGCTGCAGAACGCGGTGGTGAAGGGCGAGGTCGGTCACGCCTACCTCTTCCACGGCCCGCGTGGCACCGGCAAGACCACCTCGGCTCGGGTGCTGGCCAAAGCGCTCAACTGCGAGAACCTCGGCGCCGACGGCGAGCCGTGCGGGGTGTGCGAGAGCTGTGTCGCCATCGAGCAGGGTCGGTCGTTCGACCTGCACGAACTCGATGCGGCCAGCAACAACAAGGTCGAGGACATGCGGGACCTGCTCGCCAAGGTCAACCTCGGCACGCCGGGTCGGGCGAAGGTGTACATCCTCGACGAGGTCCACATGTTGACGAGCCAGGCCGAGAACGCCCTGCTCAAGACCCTCGAGGAGCCGCCGGACCACGTCACCTGGGTGCTGGCCACCACCGAACCGCACAAGGTCGTCGAGACGATCCGCAGTCGCTGTCAGGTCTTCCAGCTGACCCTCCTCGGCGCCGAGGAGATGGCCGACCACGTGCGTTGGATCATCGACGATGCCGGCCTCGACGTGTCCGACGACGCCGTCGAGCACGTCGTCGCCGCCGGTGGCGGTTCCGCACGAGACACCCTCTCGGCGCTCGACCGGGTGGTCGCCGCCGGAGGGGTGGTGGAGGTCGACACCACGACCGAGGCGATGATCCAGGCGATCGCCGCCCACGATGTCGCCGCCGCGCTGGCTGCGGTCGGCGATGCCACCGGCCGAGGCCGCGATCCCCGGACCATCGGCGAGGGGGTGCTCGCCGGGCTGCGCGACGCGTTCCTCACGACGATGGGCGCGCCACCGCCGCGACTCTCGCCGACGCAGCGCCAACGGGCGGAGTCGGTGGCCGCGGTCATGGCACCCGCCGCCATGACTCGCGCCATGGAGACGCTCGGCACCGCGCTGGTCGAGATGCGTCAGGCGCCCGATCCACGAGTCGACCTCGAGGTCGCGCTGGTCCGTCTCTGTCGACCGGCCGCCGACCGATCCCTCGATGCGCTGACCGACCGCATCGAGCAGCTGGAACGACAGCTCGGAGGCGACGCTCCGATCGCGGCGGTCACCGCTGCGCCAGCGGTCGCGCCGGCACCGGCGGTCACCGCACCGCCTGCCCCGACACCGCCTCCGGCGGCGGCGCCGCCCGAGCCGGTCGCGACGCCGGACCCGGAGCCCACCACCGCCGACGACGTCACGGCCGAGCCCGAGGCCTCCACGTCGCCCGATGCGTCGGCGGGTACCCCCTCCTCAACGGCACCGCCCTCGGTTCCGGCACCCGCCGCGCCGCCCGAACCGGCCGGCCCGCCACCCGCCGACACCGGTCCCGCCGCCGCGGCCCGTCGGGCCCTGGCGGAAAAGCGCGGCGATGCCCCGGCTCCGCCACCCGATGCCGCACCGACGGTGCCCACGACACCGCCCCCCGTCCCCGGTGCGGCCGCACCCTCGCCGGTCGAGGCCGACCCCACGCCGGTGATCGAAGCCGAGCCCGAACCCGTGGCCCCGGTGCCCGAACCCATGGCCTCGGAGCCCGAGCCGGAGGTCGTCGACGCCGAACCGGCAGCTCCCGCCGCGGGCGCGGTCGATCTCCACGAGATCGTTCCATTGTCGCCCACCGAGGTCGTCCAACTCGCCGGACTCCACCTCGGCTTCGACCGCGACTATGTCGTGCAGGTCGCGACGGAGGTGCTGGGTCCGGCGAGCGGCAAGCGGTCCAGTGACGAACTGATCGAACTCTGGCAGATCCTCGTCACCGAATACGAGGCGACGCGCGACGGTGGTGAGCCGACCGCCGCCGACCCCACCCCACCACCGGCGGATCCGACGCCGCCGCCGATGGACGACGCCACGGCCGATCCGTCGCCGCCCGCCAGGGCCGACGCGACGCCAGCGCCACCGGCGGCCCCCTTCGACGACGGCGACCCCGGCCCGTCCCCGCCCGACGACGAGATCGATCTGCACGATCTGGTCGACGCGCCGTCGCACACCGATCAGATCATCGAGCGACTCACCGAGGCGTTCCCCGGTGCCGAGCTCCACGTCAACGAATCCCCGGAGGAACCATGAGCGGCGACGACCACCCCGAACTTCCCGACCTGTCCGCCCTGACCGGCGGCGGCGATGCCGGCGGCGGCAATCCCCTCGCCGGCATGGACCTCGGTGGCCTGCTCGCGTCGGCCCAGGAGATGATGGCCGGTGTGCAGGCGGCTGCCGACGCCGTCGTCGAAGGGTCTGCCGGCGGCGGGCTCGTGACGGTCGAGGTCGACGGTCACTTCGACTTCAAGTCGATCACGATCGACCCCAAGGCGATCGATCCCGACGATGTGTCGCTGCTCGAGGATCTGGTCCTCGCTGCGCTGCGCGACGCCTCCGAGCAGCTCCGAAGCGGGCAGTCCGGTGCCATGGGCGGGATGGACCTCGGCGGGCTCGGCGGCCTGCTGGGGGGCGAGTGAGTTACTCCTCGACGGTTCAGGAACTGATCGACCAGCTCGGTCGACTTCCCGGAATCGGCCCGAAGTCCGCGCAGCGGGTGGCGTTCCACCTGCTCAAGGCCCCCTCCGAGGACGCCCTGCGGCTCAGCCGGGCGATCGTCGAGGCCAAGGAACGGGTGTCGTTCTGTGCGCGTTGCTTCAACCTGAGCGAGGGCGGCGACGAGTGCGCCATCTGCCGCGATCCGCGGCGCGAGCCCCGGATGGTCTGCGTCGTCGAGGACAGCCAGGACATCGTCGCGATCGAGCGCACCCAGGAGTTCCGGGGTCGCTACCACGTCCTGCAGGGTGCCTTCAGCCCGATCGATGGCGTCGGGGTCGAGCAGCTTCGGGTCAAGGAGCTGATGGCGCGGGTGGCCGACGAGGACATCGAAGAGATCATCGTCGCCACCAACCCCAACCTCGAGGGCGAGGCGACCGCCGCCCTGCTCGTGAAGTACCTCAAGCCGATGGGCGTTCGTGTCAGTCGGATTGCGAGCGGCCTGCCGGTGGGCGGCGACCTCGAGTACGCCGACGAACTGACCCTGGGCCGGGCGCTCGAGGGCCGCACGGTGCTCGACACCGGCGCCGGCGACGACGACTGACGAGCTCCGACCGTCGACCTCGCCCGTCAGGGAGCGGAAAAACGGACGAGGCGCCGTCTTGTACCTGCCGGAGCGCGGGCGGTATGGACAAAATCCGGCAGGTCCAGGACGACGCCTCGACCCCACGGAAGAGGGGGGAGGATCGGAATCCGTTCCTCATTCCGTGTTGCAGTTACTTTACGATTTTGTCGTAACCATGACAAGCCTTTGGCCAACATTTCTTTTCCGAAACAGTGGTCACCTGGTCGTCACCCATCGGGGCGTGTGTCTCGGCGGTGGTGGATGCCGCCGGCTCACGAGTCGGCGTCGCCGTCGGGTCAGGCGCTTTTTCGTCGAGTGGTGAGGTTCGTGGGCTCGTCGTCGGCCCACGTGGTCTCGTCGATCGCGGCGGGGGACGGATCCTCCACCGTGAGTGCGAGTTCGGCGTCTTGATCGACACCGACCCGGCCGACCGACGCCTGGATGTCGGCCATCGCCGCGGTGAGGCGGTCGTGCACGTCGCGCTCCGCGGCGAGGAGCCGGTCGAGCCGGACCTGGGCGTCGGCGAGCACCTGCGTGGCGCGCTCGCGAGCGTCGGCCTCGGCCGCTTCGGCGACACCGTTGGCCGTGGCCGTCGCGTCGTCGATCAGGGCCGCGGCGCTCTGCTCGGCGTCGCCGATCGTGCGAGCTGCGTTCTGGGCCGCCTCCGCCGTGAGCCCCTCGGCCTCGGCCTTGGCCTCGGAGCGGAGGGCATCGGCGATGGTGATCGCGCTGTCGCGGGTCGCGGTGGCGTCGCGTTCGGCGGCCTCTCGCTGGGTTTCGGCCTCGCGCGCTGCTTCCTCGCGGGTGGCGGCGGCGTCGGCTTGGGCCTCGGCGCGAAGCTGCTCGGCTTCGGCCCGGGCCTCGTCGCGGAGGATGGCGGCCTCCTCGACCGCGATGTCGACCGTCTCCTTGGCCTCCGCGGCCGCGGTGGCGCGCTCGGTTTCGGCGTCGGCCTGCAGGCTGTGGGCGGCCTCGCGGATCGATTCGGCGTCGGCGGTGGCCTTGGCCCGGATCTCATCGCCGGACTTCGCCGCCTGGTCGAGCATCTCGGCGACCGTGCCGCCGACCGCGTGGACGCCGTCCTGCTCGAGTCGGCGGATCCGTTCGGCGGCGCGGGCCAGGAGATCGGCGACGGCGTCGACGTCGGAGACGTCGGCGTTGTCGAGCTCCTCCGGTTCGATCGCCATACCGCAGTGTCCCACGCACCGTGGTCTCGGTGGTGGCAGTCGCGCCCTGAGTTCGACGCTCCGTGGTCGTCGTCGCGCCGGTTGTTCAGGACCGGAGTTCGACCATCCCGTTCGGGGTGAACAGGGTGGCTCGCAGCGCCGCCGGCCCGGGGCCGACGGTCCACGGCAGGGCGTACTCGCCGAGCCGGCTCGCGACGTGACCGTCGGGATGGTGCAGGGCCAGATCGACGAGTTCGACTCCGGTCGCGGAGTCCGCCGCTGGAGTGGAGCCGGGCCATTCGATGAGGAACGGGATGACGCCGTCGCCGTCCGCGGGCGGGAACGTCAGCCGCCAGCGGAGGACCCCGCCGTCGGGCTTCGTGCGCTGCATGGCGACCGCCGGTCCGGGGTCGATCCGCCGCGCCGCACACCACTCGAGCCAGAGGTCGAGGTGGGGCACCGACACCGCCCAGGTCACCAGTCGGGGCTCGGTGATGTCGCTCACACCGAACGGCCGGGGCTCGGTCGGTTCGGGCTGCTCGGGATCGGGCCCGATCACCTCGAGGTACGCGCCGCGGCCCAGTGCGAGCAGGGCGTTGCGCGTCCCCCGGCCGTCGTGGGCGCCGCCCGGAGTCGGGGCGACCCCCCACTCGTCGGTGATCGTCGCGACGGTCGCGGCGAGGTCGGGGGTCGCGTAGACGAGATGGTCGAGCCGTGCCTCCAGGCGGGCCGCCCGATGGACGGCGCCCCGCTTGCTGCGCGGGTCGATGTCGACGGCGACGATCCCGGCGGCGGTTCCGAGCGGTTGGCGATGATCGACCGAGAGCGTGCCGCCGTCGGCGGTGACGAACGCGCCGCGCGTCGCCGGCACCGATCGGGCGATGCGATCGGGAAATCCCGGCGCCAGCGTGGCGCCGAGTTCGTCGAGCGGCGCCTCCGCGGCGACGACGCCGGGCTCGACCCCGGCCCGCTGTGCGAGCGCACGGGCCCGCGTCCGAACCTCCCGGATGGCCCGGCCGTCGGCGTCGGGGTGATGGGCGTCGGGGTCGACGACGAGTCGGACCCGTTCGGCGAGATCGATCGGGAGGTCGCCGGGCCGGCCGCGAAGGAGATCTCGCTCGTCGAGCACCGCCGCCGCCACACAGGCGAGCCATGGCTCGCGGGCGCCGACGATCATGCGGGCGAGGCGGGGGTGCACGGGCAGCCGGGCCATCGCTCGTCCGGCCTCGGTGACACCGTCATCGTCGAGGGCGCCGAGCCGGGTCAGGAGCTCCTGCGCCGCGGCCCAGCGCTCGGCCGGCGGCGGGGTGAGGAAGGGTACGGCGGCGGGGTCGTCGATCCCGCGCCGCTCGAGATCGAGGACGACGTCGGTGAGGTCGGCGTCGACGATCGCTGGTGTGGCCGCGGCGGGCCGCGTGCCGTGCTCGGCCTTCGACCACAGCCGGATGGCGATGCCGGGACCGAGGCGTCCGGCCCGGCCGGCGCGCTGATCGGCGGACGCCTTGCTGATCGCGACCGTGTGGAGGCGGCTCATCCCGCTGCGGGCGTCGAAGCGCGGCGAGCGTTCGAGTCCGGCGTCGACGATCGCGGTGATGCCGTCGACGGTCAGCGAGGTCTCGGCGATGTTGGTCGCCAGCACGACCCGTCGCCCGGCGCGGGCGACGAGCGCTGCGTCCTGCTCGGCCGCGGGAAGCGAGCCGTGGAGCGCGAGCACGACCGGTCCGTCCGGCCCGAGCGCCGAGTCCAACTCCCGCTCGACCGCGCGGATCTCGCCCACGCCGGGCAGGAAGACCAGCACGTCACCGGGCCCGCGCAGGGCCTCCTGCACCGCTCGCACGACCGCGGGAGCGAGCGGATCGCGCCGCTTCTTCGGCCGCCACACGATCTCGATCGGATACGTACGGCCCGGGCTGGTCACGACGGGCGCATCACCGAGATGGTCGGCGACCGCGTCGGCGTCGATCGTCGCCGACATCACCAACAGACGGGCGCGGTGCTCACCCGCTGCCCGTCCGGCGAGGAACAGCGCGAGTCCGACGTCGCCGGGCACCGAACGCTCGTGGAACTCGTCGAACACGACCAGCCCGACGTCGGCCAGGGCAGGGTCGTCGACGAGGCGGGCGGTCAACACACCTTCGGTGACCACCAGCAGTCGTGTGGTCGGCCCCACGGCCCGGTCGTCGCGGGTGATCCACCCGACCGTCTGACCCGGCTCCTCGCCGAGCAGGGCGGCCATGCGCCGCGCCGCCGCCCGGGCGGCCATCCGGCGCGGCTCGAGCATCACGATGGTGCGGCCGTCGAGCCACGGCTCGTCGAGCAGGCGCAACGGCACGATGGTGGTCTTGCCGGCGCCGGGTTCCGCGGTCAGCACCGCCTGACCGGCGTCGGCGAGCGCCGCTCGCAGGTCGTCGAGACACACCTCGACGGGGAGGTCGGTCGGCGGTGGGGAGATCGGCATCGACACCATCGTGCCCCGCCGAACTGTGCGAGGCTCCGACCATGCAGGTTCACCTGGTCGACGGCACCTACGAGCTGTTCCGCTTCCACTACGCGAAGTCCAACCGCGACCCCCGCAACGGCGCGCAGCGCGGGGTCCTCAACACCGTGCTCGATCTCGTCGCCGACGGCGCGACCCACATCGGGATCGCGACCGATCACGTGATCGAATCCTGGCGAAACGACCTCTACGACGGCTACAAGGACGGCTCCGGGATCGACCCGGACCTGTTCGCCCAGTTCCCCGAGATCGAGGAGCTGCTGACGCTGGCCGGCTTCGAGGTGTGGCCCCAGATCGAACACGAGGCCGACGACGCAATGGCGGCGGCGGCGGCGATGGCCGCGGCCGACGACCGGGTCGAGCAGGTCGTCATCTGCACCCCCGACAAGGACCTCGCACAGTGTGTCACCGCCGACGGACGGGTCATCCAGCTCGACCGGCGCCGGGAGATCGTCTACGACCGCGCCGGCGTGATCGAGAAGTTCGGCGTGCCGCCGGAGTCGATCCCGGACTATCTCGGTGTCGTCGGCGACACCGCCGACGGATTCCCGGGCCTGGCCGGCTGGGGAGCCAAGTCGGCGGCGACGATCCTGACCCGCTACGGCCACATCGACCAGGTGCCCCACGACGCGTCGGCGTGGGACGTCGACGTGCGGGGTGCCGCCAAGCTCGCCCACACCCTCCACGAGCACTTCGACGACGCCCTGCTCTTCCGGCGGATCGCGACCGTCGACCTCGCCGCGCCGGTGAGCGACTCGGTCGATGCGATGGCGTGGCGGGGGCCGCAACCGGGGTTCGACGAGCGCTGCGCCGAGCTCGGCGCCGAGCGGCACCGGGCCCGGGCCCACGGGCTCTGGGAGCACCATGGTGGATCGTGACGCTGCGCTCGCGATCGCGGCCGAACACGGCGAGGACCTCGCCCGTCGCCTCGCGTTCGTCTACGAACTCGACAAGCTCAAGACGGTGCTGCGCCAGAGCATGCTCACCGACGATTCGCGCCAGGAGAACTCCGCGGAGCACTCGTGGCACTTGGCGATGACCGCGATGACGCTGGCCCCGCTGGCCGACGATCCGATCGACGTCGAGCGGGCGATCAAGATCCTGCTGATCCACGACATCGTCGAGATCGATGCCGGCGACGTCTTCGTGTACGACGATGCGCAGCGGGCGGCGGTCGAGGCCACCGAGCAGGCGGCGGCCGATCGCATCTTCGGCCTGCTCCCCGAGGATCAAGCCGTCGAGTTCCGGGCCCTGTGGGACGAGTACGAGGAGCGCTCCACGCCGGAAGGTCGGTTCGCCTACGCCTGCGACCGCCTCCAGCCACTGCTGCTCAACGTCGCCATCGGGGGCGGCAGCTGGCGTCGACACGGCATCACCGCCGATCGGGTCAAGGCGATCAACGGCGCGATCGACGATGGATTGTCCCGTGTGTGGGCCGTCGCGGAGCGGCTGATCGACCAGGCGGTCACGGACGGTCAGCTTCTTCCCCCCGCAGAGTGAGCTGTTCGCCCGGCGACGTTCGGGGATCCAAACGGGGGGTTCACTCCGTTGAACAGGGTGATGACACGCATCTCCCCGAGGAGGTCCCCCCATGCGAGCCATCCTCCACGCCGCTGATCGGCTGAACCATCTCCTCTTCGCCATGGCCGCCGACGCGGCGATGGACGACGTCGAGGTCGAGTGGATCGACCGGTCCGACGACCTGCTGCCCGCGCTCAACCGATCCCTCGAATCGGGTTGGCTGCCCGACGTCGTGCTGGTGATCACCGACGGTGACACCGCGCCCCTCGATGCGGTCGCAATGATCGATCAGGATCCGATCCTGTGGCCGACCCCGATCGTGGTCGCCTCGGTGCACCCCTCCGAGGACGAGCGGCTGCGGGCGTACGCCTGCGGTGTCGACTGGTACCTCCCGCTTCCGGACCGGTTCTCCGAGGTCGTCGACCTGCTCGAGTTCCTCCCGTCCCGCGCCAGCATCGCGGCGGGCATCGTCGACGGGCCCGGCGTCGTCGATCGGGCGGCGCTCGACCTGGTCGAGGAGATCGAGGCCTTCCTCGCGGCCTAGTCGCGAGGCGCCACTACGGGCGGAGGACGACCACGCCGTCGAGGTCGGCGTAGAGATGGTCGCCGGGGTGGATCGTGACCCCGCCGAACGTGACGGCGACGTCGCGTTGACCGACGCCGTGCTTCTCGGTCTTGCGGGGCACGGTGCCGAGGGCGTGGAGTCCGATGGCGGTCCCCTGGAGTTCGAGGGTGTCGCGGACCGCACCGTGCACGAGGATCCCCACCCAGCCGTTGCCGGCCGCTTCGGCGGCCACATTGCCGCCGACCATCGACCGCCGCATCGAGCCGCCGCCGTCGATGACCAGGATCTTGCCGGTGCCGTCCTCGGCGACCGCCTCCTTGACCAGCGAGTTGTCCTCGTGGGCCTTCACCGTGACGACCTCGCCGGCCATCTCGTCGCGTCCGCCGAGCGAGCGGAAGGTCAAGGTCACGATCGCGGCGTCGTCGTGGTCGTCGCAGACGTCGGAGGTGGGACGGAAGTCGATCGGCATGGGCCCATGTTCGCTCAGACCACCGCTGGTGGGGTGGCAGCCGACGGGTCGGCGGGACGGGCTGATCAGCCCTCGGCGTTCAGCACCTCACCGATCGCGATGGGTGTCGGCGTCTCGAGTTGGTCGTAGGTGCAGCTGCCGGGATCGCGGTCACCGCGCCACCGCACCCATCGCGTCGTGCCGCGGAACCGTCCGTTGAGCACGGCCTCGTACTTCACCTCGGCGACGAGTTCGCAGCGCATCGGGGTCCACGACGCGGTGTCGCGTCCGCCCGACCAGCGATTGGGCGCCCCCGGCATCAGCCCGTCCTCGTGGGCTTCGGCGATCATCCAGTCGCCCCACGGGTGCTCGTCGGGATCGTCGGTGACATAGGGGGCGAGGGCGTCGACCAACTCCTCGCGCATGCTGGCCTTGAAGCTCGACGCGACCCCCATGTGCTGGAGGCGGCCGGTCTCGTCGTGCAGACCGACGAGGAGTGAGCCGACCCCCTTGCCGTCCTTGTGCATGCGATAGCCGGCGACGACGACGTCGGCGGTCCGGGTGTGCTTGACCTTGAACTGCACCCGCTTGTTCGGCTGGTAGGTGCCGTCGCGCGGCTTGGCGATCAGCCCGTCGAGCCCCGCCCCTTCGAAGGCGACGTACCACTCGTGGGCGATCTCGCGATCGAGGGTGGAGGGCACCAGGTGGATCGGTGGTTCGAAGTTCGCCCCGATCGTCTCGAGGACCGCTCGGCGATCCCGGAACGGCTCGTCGGTGAGGTCGGTCTGGTGCACGGCGAGCACGTCGAACGCGACGAACTCCGCCGGTGTCTCGGCGGCGAGTCGGTTGACCCGCGACTCGGCCGGGTGGATCCGCTGTTGCAGGGCGTCGAAGCCGAGGTGGTCGCCGATGGTGACGATGATCTCGCCGTCGATCACGCACTGGTCCGGGAGGCAGTCCTTCAACGGGTCGAGCAGCTCGGGGAAGTAGCGGGTGAGCGGCCGTTCGTTCCGCGACCCGAGGTGCACCTCGTCGCCGTCGCGGAAGACGATGCAGCGGAAGCCGTCCCACTTCGGTTCGAAGGCGAGGTCCCCGGTGTCGGGGATGCCGTCGATCGCCTTGGCGAGCATCGGCTTCACGGGCGGAACGACCGGGAGGTCCATGGCGCCGACTCTAGGTCGGCGGTGATCGCCTAGCTGGCGCCGAGCGACCCGTCCTGGAGGTCGGCGAGTGGGTGGTGGCCGTCTCGCAGGTCGATCGTCGCGCTCGTGTCGTCGACGCCCAGGATCGATCCGACCGGTGCCGGCCGGGCGAGATGGAATCCCTGGACGAGGTCGGCGCCGAGGTCGGTGACGGTGAGGAGGTCCCGGGCGTCCTCGATGCCTTCGGCGACGATGCGAGCGCCGAGGGCGTGGGCGAGACCGATCACCGATCGGCACAGCGTGCGCCGGGTGGCGTTGTCGGAGATGCCCTGCACGAACGACCGATCGAGTTTGACGTAGTCGAGCTCGAGGTGGGGGAGGACGTCGAGCTGGGCGTTGCCGGTGCCGAAGTCGTCGAGGGCGACGCGCACGCCGAGCGAACGGAGGCGATCGATCGCGCTCTGCTGGCCCTTGCCGGTGAGCGAGGACTCCTCCCCGAGTTCGACCACGAGGTGTTCACCGCTGACCTCGTGATCGGCGAGGGCGGCTTCGATCGTGTCGATCATGGGCAGGGTCAGGCTGACCGGAGACAGGTTGACCCACACCGAGAGCGGGACGCGTCGCTCCTCGTTCCACGCCGCGACCTGAGCGATGGCGCGGGGGATGAGCACGGTGTCGAGGTCGGCTCGCAGCGCAGCCTGATCGAGGATCGAGAAGAAGTCCGCCGGGGCGAGCGTGCCGTGGCCCGGGTGCTCCCACCGCACCAGCGCCTCGACGCCGACGACGACCCCCTCACGGATCCGGACGATCGGCTGGTAGACGAACCGCAGCTCGTCGGTGGTCATGGCCCGACGCAGATCCTGTTCGAGGGAGACCCGGCGGCGGGCGTCGTCGCGCATCTGCTGATCGAAGATGCGGATCAGTCCGACTCCCTCGCCCTTGGCGTTGTACATCGCCATGTCGGCTTCGCGCAGGAGTTCGAGGCTGTCGCGCGGGACGCGTGTGGTGGTGCAGCCGATCGAACCGGCGATCGGCAATGCGATGTCGCCCACCTGGACCGGTTCGTCGAAGACGCTGCGGACCCGCTCGAGGAACGGCAGGGTGTCCTTGCCTCCCAGGCGCCGGCACCAGATCGCAAACTCGTCGCCGCCGAGGCGGGCGACGACGTCGCCGGGCCGGCAGGTGCGGCGAAGCCGGTCGGCGACCTGGATCAGCACGGTGTCGCCGGCGTCGTGCCCCCAGGTGTCGTTGATGCGCTTGAAGCCGTCGAGGTCGAGCATCGCGAGCGCGTAGGGGAACTCCGCGGTGACCGGGTCGCGGAACGTCGCCTCCACGCTCTCGATGAAGTACGAGCGGTTGACGAGCGTCGTCAGACGGTCTTCGTTGGCCCGTCGCAGCAGTTCTCGGACCGAGAGCTGTGATCGCGGCAGCGGCAGGATGGTCACGACCCACTGGTCGGCCTTGTCCTGGAGCGGGGCGAGTCCGACCTCGACCGGGATCCGTTCGTCGTCGCGACGCGAGATGGTGCCGAGGGTTCGTTGTGGGGTCGCGCCGCGGAGCGCGGCCAGTCCCTGACCGGGGCGGAACTCGAGGAGTCGGGTCAGGTCGGCGCCGATCAGATGCTCGGTCCCCAGAAGGGACTGCGCCGCGGCGTTGGCCCAGGTGACCTCGTCGGCGTCTCCGACGATCAGCAGGGCGTCCGACGAGGAGGCCGCCGCATCGGCGGCACCTCCTCGTTCGGAGCGCTCGTCGCCCGCCATGGCACGACGGTAACGGTGGCGGTCGCACCCCCCGGGGACCCACCACGAGGTCCCACCGTCGGTGGGGATCGGCCGTCGATTTGCCACGGAAACGGGTGTCGGGCGAGGTGACCGGTGCGACTTCCACCGGCGGCGTACGCTTGTCGGCGACGGCACTGTGCTGCGGGGCGGAGCTGCCGATGGAGCATCCATGCGTCGATTGACGATCCTCCTGTTCGCCGGTGCCCTGGTCGCGGGTGCCTGCAGCGACGACTCCGAGACCGAGGCCGGCGGACCGGCGTCCGATGGACTCGAGACGACCTCGAGTACCACGACCACGACCGAGTCGGTCGCGTCCTCGACCACCGAGGCGCCCGAACCGACCGTGACCGACCCGCCGACGACCACGACCGCACCGACCTCGACGACGACCGAGCCGGCCAACGACGAGGACGACCTCGACGGCATGTGTGGCGACTGGATCCCCGTCGTGACCGACTTCGGCACGACCTGCGTCGATCCCGCGACCGTGCCCCCCGAGCCGGTGGCCGCGGGCACCAGCTGGACCCTGCCGGTCGTCGATCCGACGATCGAGGGCGAGCGATGGTGGCGGCCGCCGCTGGCGCTGCTCAACCAGGACTCGGTGACCCTGCTCGAGACGATCGAGGCGTTCGGTGCCGATCGGATCACGCCGTGGGCTCGGCTCGACACCTGGGGCGAGGACCTCCGGGTCGCGACCGACGGCTCGATCGTCGTCAACCAGTATCCGGCCGACGACAGCACATCGCCGTGGTACGACGTTGCCGTCTATCGCCCCGGTGCGGATGCCGTCGTCGTCCCCGGCGCCCAGGTGTTCCACGACGTCGCCGAGATCGCCGGGATCGAGTCGGTGCTGATCGCCGGCGATCCGGCCGTCGACGACCCGCTCATCGAGGTGCGGCCCCTCGCCGATCCGGCCTCCTTCGTCGGGCACTTCGGCGCGAGCGACGCGCCCGAGTACGGCACGACCCACGTCGACGTGGTCGGGGATCAGGCCGTCGTCACCGCGTGGGCGGATCTCACCGAGTACGTCGGTTATGTCGACCTCGGCGGGGCGTCGGTGGATCGGCCGAGCCCGACCGGCGATCTCGGCTACAACCAGCCGCCGTTCGTGACCGCGGCGACGTTCAGCCCCGACGGCGGCCGCGTCACGTGGGCCGAGGGCCCGGACTGGGACGGCGCGACGGGTGACACCGTCGAGGCCCCGTGGGTGGTGCACTCGATGGACCTCGCCACCGGCGAGACCGTGTTGACCTGGACGGTCAGCGAACCGCTCCGCGACGTCAACCAGCAGCTGCTGTGGTCGATCCACGACCTCGGCGACCACATCGTCGTCAACTTCATGACCTGGCGTCTCCAGGGGTGGTGGCCCACCCAGGCGCTGGTGATCGACCTGAGCTACGAGGAGCCCGACGCCACACGGTTGCCGATCGCCGGGATCGCGGTGCCGGTGCCCTACACCGCCGGCTGAGCCGCCTCCGGCGGAGATTGGCGGCGGGCGGGCGACGGCCGCGAGCATGGCGCCATGAGCGACGCCATCCGCCCCTTCTCCGTCAGTGTCTCCGACGACGATCTCGCCGACCTGCGCGATCGTCTCGCCCGCACCCGATGGCCCGAAGCCGAACCGGTCGACGACTGGAGCCAGGGGATCCCGCTCGCGTACACCCGCGAGCTCTGTGACCACTGGCGCGACGACTACGACTGGCGGCGCTTCGAGGCCGAACTCAACGCCTACGAGCACTTCGTCACCGAGATCGACGGCGTCGACATCCACTTCATGCACATCCGGTCATCCCACGAGGATGCGACCCCGATGGTGCTCACCCACGGCTGGCCCGGATCCGTCGCGGAGTTCATGGGGGTCATCGATCCGCTGACCGATCCGACCGCCCACGGCGGCTCGGCCGACGACGCCTTCCATCTCGTCATCCCGTCGCTGCCGGGCTACGGCTGGAGCGGCAAGCCGACGGCGGCGGGCTGTGGGGTCGGGTGGATCGCCGAAGCCTGGAACACCCTGATGGTCCGGCTCGGCTACGACTCCTACGTCGCGCAGGGCGGCGACTGGGGCGGTGCGGTCACGACCTACATCGGCATGCAGAACCTCGGCAACGTCCGGGCGATCCACACCAACATGCCGGTCGCCGGGCCGACACCGGAGTCGTTGGAGAACCCGACCGACCAGGAACAGGACGCGCTCGCCTCGCTCGGGCACTACGACCGCTGGGACTCCGGGTACTCGAAGCAACAGTCGACCCGGCCTCAGACGCTGGGGTACGCGCTGGTCGACTCGGCCGCGGGTCAGGCGGCGTGGATCGCGGAGAAGATGTGGGCCTGGACCGACAACGACGGGCATCCCGAGGACGCGCTCACCCGCGACCAGATCCTCGACAACATCTCGATCTACTGGTTCACCGGGGCCGGCGCGTCGTCGGCCCGGCTGTACTGGGAGAGCTTCGCCGACTTCGGCAGCGGCGCGGTCGAGGTGCCGACCGGGTGTTCGATCTTCCCCAAGGAGATCATCCGGTGCTCGCGGCGCTGGGCCGAGAAGCGCTACACGAACATCCAGTACTGGAACGAGGTCGACGCCGGTGGCCACTTCGCCGCCTGGGAGCAGCCCGGGACCTTCGTCGAGGAACTGCGGGCCGCCTTCCGCGTGCTCTGATCCGGACGCGACACGTGTCTCACCCTCCGTGCGGCGATCGACGCCGAGGGTGAGAGATCGGGCGTCCACACGGGAATTTCCACGAAAACGGAACCAAACCGGTCGCTCGTGCGTCTCTGGGCGAAGGGATGGTTCAGATGAGACGAGACGTGTGGTGGACGGCGGTCCTCGCGTTGGTCGTGCTGGTCGCGGCAGCGTGTGGTGGATCGAGCGACGACGATGACGGCACCGAGGTCGGGGCCGAGAGCACTGCGGCAGCATCGACCGCGGCGACGAACGACGACGGCGATGGCGGGGAGGATTCGGCCGAGGCCGAGACACCCGCCGACGACGGCGCCGACGACGAGGCCTCCTCCGCGTCGCAGACCGCCGACGATGACGGCGGCGACGGGTCCGGCACGGTCGAGATCACCGAAGACATGTCGGTCGAGGAGATCACCGAGCTGTTGTTCCCGACCTTCGACGAGAACTCGATCGAGGAGCAACAGGCCCAGTGGGAAGACGAGGAGCGCCAGCGCCAGCAGCTCATCGCGGAGTGCATGGCCGGCCAGGGCTTCGAGTACATCCCGGTCGACTACGGCGACCAGGCGTTCTTCGGCGGCATCGACGACGAGATCGATCCGACCTCGCGGGAGTGGGCCGAGACCTACGGCTTCGGCTACACCACCTTCACCTTCGATGAGGGCGAGATCGAAGCCGACCCGTGGGTCGACCCGAACCAGGACTACATCGACGGGCTCTCCGACAGCGCCCGCGACGCCTACTTCGCCGCCCTGTACGGCACCCCGCCCGAATTCGATCCGAACCTCACCGAAGAGGAGTACGACCAACTCTTCGAAGAGAACCCCGAGCTGTTCGAGCCGCAGGGCTGCGACGGCGAAGCCTGGGAGGCGACCAACTCCTACGCCCAGTTCGACGACGTCTACCTCGCACTCAACGACGAGTTCGAGGAGCTCTACGAGCGGGTCGAGGCCGATGCCCGCATCGCGTCGTGGCAGCAGGAGTGGGCCGAGTGCATGGTCGGGAAGGGCCACGCCTACGCCGACATGGACGACATGTACGAGCATCTCGGTGAGCGCTCGAACGAGCTCTGGAACTACGACGAGTGGGAGGATCCCACCGCCGGGATGACCGAGGAGGAGATCGAGAACCTCATCGACACCTCCACCGAGGAGGAACTCGCCGAGTTCTTCGCCGGTCCCGAGCCCGACCCCGAACTCCAGGCCGAGATCCAGGAGTGGGAGATCGCGCTCGCCGTCGACTCCTTCGACTGCGGTGGCAACTCCCAGTGGGAGCTGTGGGAGGAGATCTACGCGGAGTACCAGCAGGTGTTCATCGAGGAGAACCTCGACGCGATCCAAGCCGCACTCGCCGGAAACGGCTGACCCGTGACGGGGGTCGGAGCGAAACGGCAGCGCACGCTCGCGCTCGTCGTGGTGGCCGCCGTCGTGGCGGCCGGGTTGGGATTCATGGCCGGCCGGTCGATCACCTCGCCCGCCGACGCCGGGGCCGATGCCGAGGCGCCGGAGCCGAGCCTCATCACCGTCCCGGTCGAACTTCGCGAGTTGGCGTCGAACGTCGTCACGCGGGGCGACGCTCGACGGGAGGGCAGTGTGCAGGTGTCGGTCGACGCCAGTGCCGGCGCGTCGAGCGGGGGCGTCGCCGTCGTGACGGGCGTGACCGCGCCCCAGGGAGCGGTCGTCGAGGAGGGTTCGGTGTTGGTCGAGGTGTCCGAGCGCCCCGTCATCGCCCTGCAGGGTCAGCTGCCGATGGTCCGTTCCCTCGGCCCTGGCAGTCGGGGCGACGACGTGGCCCAGCTGCAGGAGGCCCTGGTGCGGGTCGGCATCGAGGTGCCGGTCGACGGCTTCTTCGGCGAGGAGACCGAGCGCGGCGTCGAGCAGCTGTACGTGCAGGTCGGCTACAGCGCGCCGGGTCTCACCGAGGACGAACGGGTGCAACTCGACGCCGCCCGTGAGTCGCTCGACGGCGCCCAGGCATCGCTCAATGCGGCGTCGGCGGCACTCGCCGAACTTCAGTCACCCCTGCCCGAGTCGCAGCGGCTGCAAGCCGACGCGTCGCTGGCGTCGGCCGAAGACGCCGTCGATCTTGCCGAGGCGACCGCGACCGAAGCCAACGCCGTCGCCGAGGCCGACCTCGCAGCCCGCAGGGTCGAGCGGACCGATGCGCAGGATGCGGCCGATCTCGCCGCCGATCGGCTGGCGCAGGCCGAAGGCGGGACCCACCCCGACACCGGACTCGCGCCGACCGTCGAGGAGTTGGCGATCCTCACCGCCGAGGACGCCGCAGCGGCCGAGGTGCTGGTGAGCGCATCGGCTGCGGTCACCGCCGCGGAGGCCACCGTCGCTCGGACCTCCACCGAGCAGGCCGAGTTCGTCGATTCGTCGAAGTCACAACTCGAGATCGCGCAGGCGCAGTACGACGAACTGCTCGCGCCGCCCGACACCCGTTCGGCGTCGCAGTCGGTCGCAGACGCGCGCCGCGCACGCGATCGCGCCCTCGTCGAGGTCGACGAGATCGAGGCCCGCACGGGCGTGCGCGTACCGCTCGCCGAAGTGGTCTTCATCGAGGCGATGCCGACCCAGGTCCAACGCATCGACGTCGAGCGCGGCGACATCATCGGCGGCGCGCCGATCATGACGGTCAGCGGGGCCGACGTGACGGTCGAGGCCGCCCTCGCCGGTTCGGATCGTCCCCTCGTCGCCGAGGGTGACCGCGTCCTGCTCGACGACCAGTCGCTCGGCATCGAGGTGGACGGCACGATCGCGTTTCTGGCCGATGAGGACGGCGGACTCGCCCCCGACGGACGGTTCTTCATGCGGATCACGCTCGACGAGACCCCCGAAACCGACATCGCCGGCCTCAACCTGCGGATCACGATCCCGATCACCTCGACCGGGGGCGAGGTTCTGACCGTGCCGTTGGCCGCCCTCGCCGCCGGCGGTGACGGCTCCGTGCGCGTCGAGGTGGAGGACCCGGGCAACCCCGGGGACACCCGAACGGTGATCGTGACCACGGGGCTGGAGACCACCGGCTTCGTGGAGGTCACGCCGGTCGACGGCGATCTGGTCGCAGGTGATCGCGTCGTCGTGGGCCAGCAGTGACCCTCGCGATGCGGTCCGGCGGCGGAACGGGCACGCCCCCGCCCCCGGTGGTCGCGCTGCGCGCCGTCGGTCGGACCTTCGACGGACCTCCCGAGGTCGAGGTGTTGCGCCACATCGACCTCGCCGTCGCCGGCGGGGACTACCTGTCGATCGTGGGCCCGTCGGGCTCGGGAAAGTCGACGCTGTTGCATCTGCTCGGCCTGCTCGACCGCCCCTCGGTCGGCACCTACCACCTCGACGGCATCGACACCGGGTCGCTCGACGATCGCGATCGCACCGCCCTCCGCGGTTCGCGGATCGGTTTCGTCTTCCAAGCGTTCCATCTGCTGTCGACCCGCACCGCCCACGAGAACGTGATGTTGGCCGAGCTCTACCGGGGCACCGACCGGACCGAACGAGCGCAACGGGCGACCGCCGCACTCGAGCGGGTCGGCCTCGGGCACCGCATGGACGCCTTCCCCGACACACTGTCGGGTGGTGAGCGCCAGCGCGTTGCCATCGCACGAGCGCTCGTCGGGCGACCGTCGCTCCTCCTGGCCGATGAGCCGACGGGCAATCTCGACACCGAGAACTCCGAGTCGATCCTCGAGCTGTTCGACGAGCTGCACGACGGCGGGCTCACCCTCGTGGTGATCACGCACGACGAAACCGTTTCGGGCCGGGCCGGTCGGGTGATCCGCATCGTGGACGGTCAGATCGCCGGGGCGTTGTGATGGCGACGGGGCCGATCGAGGACCGTTCGGTCTTCTTCCTCCGCGATCTGCTCAACGAGGCGATCGCGGGGATCACGTCGCGGCCCTCGCGCACGGCGCTGACTGCGCTCGGCACGGTGCTCGGGGTGGCGGCGCTCGTCTCCACCCTCGGGCTCGCCCGAACCGCCGGCAACCGGATCGTGTCGCGCTTCGACGAACTCACTGCGACCGAGGTGGTCGTCACGCCGGCGTCGCAGGGCGGTCTCGGATTCGGGAACGGCGCTCGGACCTCACCGATTCCGTGGGATGCCCAGGACCGGCTCGAACGGCTCAACGGCGTCGCCGCCGCCGGTACGAAGTCCGACGTCGATCTCGACGGCGCCCTGGTGCGTGCCGTGCCGGTCGTCGATCCCACGGGGGCAACCGCGTTCCCGATCCCGGTCGTCGCGACGTCGGGTGGGCTCTTCGACGCGGTACGCGCCGACCTCGCGACCGGCACCGTGTTCGACGAGGCCCACAACGACCTGGCTGCCTCGGTGGCCGTGCTCGGGCCGGCGGCCGCACAGCGGCTGTCGATCACCCGAGTCGACAATCAGCCCGCGATCTTCGTCGGCGACGTCCCGATCGTGGTGGTCGGCATCCTCACCGATGTCCAACGCGAACCCGATCTTCTCAACTCGATCATCGTCACCGACGGCTTCGCTCGCGAACGGTTCGGCTTGGCGGCGCCGGCCGCGCTCCACGTCGACACCGACATCGGCGCCGCCCAGCTGATCGGGGATCAGGCGGCCCTGGCCCTCGTGCCCAACAACCCGGAGTTGGTGCGGGTCCGTGTCCCTCCCGATCCCGCCAGCCTCCGTGAGCGGGTGGGGGAGGACATCAACGCGCTGTTCCTGTTGCTCGGCGGCATCTCGCTGCTCGTCGGCGCGATCGGGATCGCCAACGTCACGCTGGTGAGCGTCCTGGAGCGAACCTCCGAGATCGGTCTGCGCCGGTCGCTCGGTGCGACGAAGACCCACGTCGCGACCCTGTTCCTCACCGAGAGCGCCATCCTCGGATTCATCGCCGGTGTCGTCGGGACCTCGATCGGCGTGCTCACCGTCGTCGGCGTGTCGGCGGTCAACTCCTGGGAACCCGTTCTGCAGCCGTGGCTGCCGTTCACCACGCCGCTGCTGGGCCTGTTGATCGGGGTGGTGTCCGGCGCCTATCCCGCATGGCGGGCCGCGGCGATCGAGCCGATCGCCGCGCTGCGCACCAGCGGCTGAGTTCGGCGACGGTTGGTGGTTCCGGGCCCACCCTGTGCCGGCCCGTCGCCCCAGCAGCGACGAACCAGCACAGGGTCCTTGCCCAGAGGAACCGTTGCCGTCAGGCCGCCCGGCCGGCCATCCAGAGGACCGGCTGAAAGCGGCGCACCCGCTCGTCGGGCCAGGCGAACACGCCACGGGCCTGACCGTCGAACGGGCTGGTGATCTCGATGCGCTCCGCACCACACCGGACGTGGCCCACGATCTGGCCGCGGTGGATCGGAGCACCGTCGGCGGTGGCCGGCTCGAAGACGCCGGCGGCCGGGGCCACGATGATCCGCTCGGGACCGGTCAGCGCGCCGAGGTCCTGTTCGGTGTGGGGAGGCATGGTCGAGACCCTACGGATCCCACGCGAACGGCCTGTCTGCGCCGCGTGAACCGTGTGTTTCGGTTTCCTGTGGTTGGCCCGGCTCGCCCGGGCTCGTTCAGCGCTCGTCCGGCGTCTTGCCGGCCAGGTCGCCGTACTGCGTCGGCATGGGATCCGAGCCGGTGAAGTCCGCCGCGGCGTACGGCTCGAGGAAGCGGGTCTCGATCGGGATCACGCCCGCCCACCACGGCCCGGCCATGTCGTCGGGCTCGTCGATCGGATCGCCGGCGCGGACCTTCGCCGACGCCTCGGCGAGGGGCATCTCCAACACGAGGGTCTTGCGGTTGTCGATCGCGGAGACCGGCCGGGTCTCGTCCCAGTTCGCGACGACGTGATCGGTGATGATCTTGAGCGCTCGGAGCTTGGCGTCGGGGTCCTCGATCTTGGTAGCGAGGCCGCGGACGACGACCGAGCGGTAGTTCATCGAGTTGTGGAACGGCGTGCGCGCCATCACCAGGCCGTCGACATGGGTGACGGTGGCGCAGATCTCGTGGCCGAGCCCGGAGCCGAGCAGATGGTTGGCGGCGGCACCGTGGAGGTAGAGCGTGGCGTCGTCGCGGCCGTAGGCCATCGGGAGGACCAGCGGACCGTCCGGGGTCTGCACGCCGACGTGAGCGATCATCCCGGCGTCGAGGATGGCGCGGATCGTCTCGGTCTCGTAGTCGGCCCGGTTGGCACCGCGCCGGACCTTCGTCCTGGGGGAGGGCGGCTCGGTGGACGGTGCTGCGTTCGTCATGGACTCGACGTTAGAACCTCTAACACCGGGTGGCGAGCGGATTATCCGGGACGCGGATCAGAAGTCGATCGGGACCGATGTCTGGGTCGCGAAGCCGGCGGCGACCGCGCTCACGTCGTCGGCCGGCGGCTCGGCGACCTCGACGGTGCAGTCGGATTCCCAGGGGATGACATCGCCGAACTCGGCGGCGAGTTCGGTCTGCACGAGGTCCCCGATCGTGCCGGCGACACAGTTCGGCACGTTGAAGCTGACGACCGTGTCGAGCGGGAGCGTCCCGCCCTCGATCGCCCGCCGGTTCAGATCGATCCAGTCGGCGGCGAGGGCCGCGGCGACATCGAAGCCGACGGGGTCCTCGATCCCGGCGCTGACGGCAATCGCCGGCACCCCGTTCCGCGCTGCGGTTCGGGCGGCGCCGACGGTTCCCGAGATCTGGGCGAACGGCCCGAAGTTCTGGCCGGAGTTCACGCCCGAGACGACCAGGTCCGGCTCGAGGCCGAGTTCGCCGATCGCGACCAGCACGGCGTCGGCCGGGAATCCGGCGACCGCGGTCGCCTCCACCCCGCTCACCGTCGTCGCGGTCGCGAACGTGACCTCGCCGTCGGTCATCGTGTCCGAGGACCCGCTCGCGTTCTCCGCCGGCGCCACGACCACGATGTCGACGTCGGCCAGGCCGCTCAGGGTCGTGACGAGGGCGTCGATGCCAGGCGCGGCGACCCCGTCGTCGTTGGTGACCACGATCAGCAACGGATCCGGCGCGACCGTCGTCGTGGTCGTCGTCGTGGTGGTCGTGGTCTCCGCCGGCGCCTCCGTCGTCGTGGTCGGGGCTTCGGTGGTAGTGGTGGTGGTCGTGGTCGACTCGGGCGTGGTCGCGCTCGCGTCCTCGGCGTCGTCGCTGCCACCGCACGAAGCGGCGAGCAGGGGAACGAGGACGAGCGTGGCGAGTCGACGGCGCATGGTGGACCTCCCGGGCAGCGGCCTCACCGTAGTGGTGGTCGCCGAACCGGGCGCAATGCCCGTCCGCGCGCGCCGCGCCGGGTGCGCGGTGCGGCGGCCGGGTCGTCGCGGAACGGACGGGGCCGGTCAGGCGTTGGCGGGCACCCAGTTGCCGTGGAAGCCGAACGGCACCCGCTGAGGCAGGTGCACGGTGGCGATCGGCTCGCCGCTGAAGTCCTTCGCATCGAGGATCACGACGTCGGCGCGGTCGGTGGTTGCGTCGTGGACATAGCTCATGACCCAGCCATCGTCCTCGTTGTCGGCGTCGTCGATCGAGGCGTCCGGATCGCGGGGAACGAACACCATCTCCTGGGTCGCCCGGCCGGGGCCGAAGTCGTGGACCTCGATCGCACCGGTCGCCAGATCGTGCTTGTAACCGGGACCTTCCTCGCCCACGAACCCGACGGTGTAGCCGTAGCGGGCCTCGCGGCCGAGTCGGCGCTCGTCGTGGCGGGGGAACTCGTGGGCCCGATCGTCGAGGCGTTCCTCTTTGGTCTGGCCGGTCGTGGGATCGAGGATCCAGCGGTCGAGGGTCGGATCGCCCTCCGACGGACCGTTCGTGACCGTCCGGAACATCGCCGGATGACGGGCGACGTCCATCTGGATCCGACCGTCGGGAAGGTCGAACGCGTTCAGCGGATGGAAGACGTAGCAGGGGTCGACCTCACACCAGCGCACGTCGTCGGCGCTCCCGTCGAGGGGCAGCACGCCGACACGGCCGGGCTCGTCCTCGACCCAGAAGTAGGGGAGCTGGTGACCCTGCATCGCCTTCTCGAGGTCGAAGCGCACCGGGAAGTCGAGCAGCAGCGCAGCCGTCTCGGTGATGTGGATGTCGTGCACCATCGGGCTGTAGCCGACGGGAACGTCGACCTTCTTGGTCACCTCGGTGCCCTCCGCGTTCACGACGAGGTAGCGGATGAAGTCCCAGGTCCAGTGATAGGCGGCGACGTGGAGTTCACCCGTGATCGGGTCGACCTTGGGGTGGGCGGAGAACGAGCCATCGAGTGTGCCGTTGAAGTCGATGCTCTCCATCGTCTCGAGTTCGTCGGTGAGCAGGACGGGCTGGCCGCCGGCCTCGACGATCGCGAGGGTCATGCCGGCGTGGCCGATCACGTTGGTGTTGGCGGTGCCTTCGGAGTCGTGGAAGCGGGGTCCGGCCGTGATCGGCTTGCCGAGCGCCTCGGACACGCGGTCCGACACGACGTAGCGGTTGCGATACCAGTCGGCCTTGCCGTCGCGCAGCCGAACGCCGTGCACCATGCCGGTGCCCGTGAACCAATGCGCCTTCGCGTCGCCGCCGTCGACGGGGTTGGGACCGTTGCGGATCAGGCGTCCGTCGAGCTCCGGCGGGATGGTGCCGGTGACGGACAGATCGGCTGCGGTCACCTCGTCCTGGACGGGTGCGTAGTTGCCCGTGAGATAGGTGTCGATCGTGGTCATGACCCGATCTTGTCACTGTCAAGGGCGCCGTGTCATCCTCCCTGGGGATGATCTCGGCTCGCCTGCGCTGCCGTCAGCGGCGGATGGGCTGGAGTCTGCGATAGGTCGCGACCCGCCACAGCCACTCGAACGGACCGAAGCGGAAGCGCTCGAGCCACGGCTCGGACCACGCGAACTGCACCGCCCACACCGCGAGCACGAACACGAAGATCTGCGCCCGCCCGAGCGAATCGAACTCGAAGATCCCGCGCAACACGATCAGCCCGAGGATCGTCTGTGTGAGGTAGTTGGTGAGCGCCATGCGACCGATGGCGCGAACGCGTTCGTGGAGGCGGGTGTCGGGTCGCTGGTTCCAGAGGGTGATCAGCCCGACGTAGGCGAGGGCCAAGGGGATCGTCGCCACGATGTTGGGCACCGCTCCGATCAGGGCGACGTCGCCGCTCCAGTCATCGGCCGAATGGACGATCACACCGAGGATCGACAGGGGGAGGCCGACCGCGAGGCCGACCACGACCATGCGGCGATAGAACGCAGCGGGCCGCATCCCCTGGATGATCTCGGCGCGGAACAGCCCGACGCCGATCAGCATGGCGCCCAGCGCCCGCAGGCCGAAGTCGGCGATGAACGCGAACTCGACGTCCCCGCTCATCGCGACGTCCTCGTCGACCCAGTACTCGCCGAGGTCGGCCGTGGGGTCGATCTCGGATTGGATCACCGCCATGGTCAGCGCCGAGAGAGCGATACAGGCCCCACCGATGGCGAAGAGGGTGCGGGCCGAGCGCCCCCGCAGCAGCAGCAGGACCGGGGCGCAGATCGCGTAGAGCTGCAGGATGTCGCCGGACCAGAACGCGGCGTGGATCGCACCGATGACGAGCAACAGCAGGTTGCGCCAGAGGCTCAGCCAGTTCGCCCGCCGGCCTTTCGCCGCGGCGCGGTCGGCGAAGACGACGATGCCCGCGCCGAACAGCATCGAGAAGAGCGCCATCGTCTTCTGGTCGACGAACACCTCGCCCAACACCCCGACGGTCCAGTCGAGCCAGGTGTCGGACCCTCCGTAGTCGAGGTTGAAGTAGGCGGGCTGGGGGAGGCTGAACGACACCGCGTTCATCACGAGGATGCCGAGCGTGGCCACGCCTCGCACGGTGTCGAGATTGGTGATGCGCTCACCGCGGCCGATCGGTGTGGCGGTGTCGGTCATGTGACGTCGTCGCCGATCCACTTCGGCTCGTAGGCCATCTCCTGGGTGGCGAGCCGGTCGAGCAGGTTCGCCGGATCGGGATCGTCGAGGAGGAGGCTGCGGTTCTTCTCCTTGAGGATCGTCGCGTCGACCATCGCATCGAAGAGGGCGAGGAGTGGCTGCCAGAACCCGCCCACGTCGAGCACCCCGACCGGTTTGGCCAGGATCCCGATCTGATTCCACGTGAGCGTCTCGGCCAACTCCTCCAGGGTGCCGAAGCCACCGGGAAGGGCGATGAACGCATCGGACAGCTCGTACATCCGCGCCTTGCGCGTGTGCATCGAGTCGACCTCCTCCAGGCGGGTGAGCCCCTGATGGCCGACCTCCTTGGAGAACAGACCGGACGGGATGACGCCGGTGACCCGCCCGCCGGCCTCCATCACCGTGTCGGCGATCAGACCCATCAGGCCGACCGCACCCCCGCCGTAGACGAGTTCGATGTCGCGCTCGACCAGGAGGCGTCCGAGGGCGACGGTCGCGTCGGTGATCTCGGGATCCGAGCCAGGCGACGAGGCACAGAACACACAGACCCGCCGGAGCGGTGCGGACGGGGGCGGGGGATCGGACGGCATCCGCCGACCCTAGCTACGGTGCGGCATGCGCCACGCCGTCTTCGTGGCCCCGTTCGGGCCGCTCGCCGATCCGCATCGCCTGATCGACCTCGCCGTTGCGGTCGAGGCGTCGGGTTGGGATGCGCTCTTCCTGTGGGATCACGTGCTGCGCCGAGACCCGGCCGTCGACGTCGCCGACCCGTGGGTGCTGATGGGAGCCGTCGCCGCCGCGACCGACCGGATCCGCATCGGCCCCATGGTCACCCCGATCGTGCGACGACGCCTGGTGAAGCTCGCCCGCGAAGCGCTCACCGTCGACGCCCTCTCCCGAGGCCGTCTCACACTCGGGCTCGGGCTCGGTGTCGACACCAGCGGCGAACTCAGCAAGCTCGGCGATCCGGTCGACCCGGTCGAGCGCGGCCGCATGCTCGACGAGGGCGTGCCGGTGCTCCCCGCCCTCCTGGCGGGCGAGCACGTCGAGCACCGCGGCAGCCACTACACGGTCGACGACGTACGCGTCGGGCCACCCTCCCCCCAGGGTCGACCGCCGCTGTGGTTCGCCGCTCGGGCCGACGCCCGTCGCCCGGTTCGTCGAGCGGCGGCCTACGACGGGGTGTTCCCGATCGAGATGGACGCCCAGCGCTACGACACCCTGGTCGAGACGATCGTGTCGACCCGCGGCGACCTCGCCGGCTTCGACATCGCCGTGCGGGTCGATCCCGGCGAGTCGCCGCCGGCCTACACCGATGGCACTGCGACCTGGGCCGTTCACGCCTGGCCCGAGATCGTCGATCCCGACGTGCTCGACGCGGTCGTCGCCGCCGGACCACCGACCTGAGCGGTGCGTCACGACTCCTCGGGTGTCGACAGGGTCGTCGCCGAGCCCCCGGGCTAGATTCGCCGCCGTGGTTGACTCATCGATGCAAGCCAAGCTCGACGATCTGCGAGCGCGGAAGGACTCCGCCCTGAACGCAGGCTCGGAGCGGTCGGTCCAGCGCCAGCACGACAAGGGCAAGATGCTCGCCCGCGAACGCATCGACTACCTCCTCGACGAGGGGTCGTTCCACGAGCTCGACATGCTGGCCCGACACCGGGCCCACGAGGCGGGCTTGGACGAGCGGCCCTACACCGACGGGGTCATCACCGGCTGGGGCACGGTCGACGGTCGCAAGGTGTTCGTCTTCTCCCAGGACTTCACCGTCATGGGTGGCGCCCTGGGCGAGGTGTTCGCCGAGAAGCTGCACAAGGTCATGGACCTCGCACTCGCGACGGGCGCGCCGATGATCGGTCTCAACGACGGTGCCGGCGCCCGCATCCAGGAGGGTGTGGTCAGCCTCGACGGCTACGGCGGGATCTTCTACCGCAACGTCCAGGCGTCGGGCGTCATCCCGCAGATCTCGGTGATCCTCGGCCCGTGCGCCGGTGGCGCGGTCTACAGCCCGGCGATGACCGACTTCATCTTCATGGTGCGCGAGAAGTCGCACATGTTCATCACCGGCCCCGACGTCGTGAAGACGGTCACCGGCGAGGAGGTCACCCTCGAGGAACTCGGTGGCGCGGGTTCGCACAGCTCGAAGTCCGGCGTGGCGACCTATGTCGCGAACAGCGAGGAGGAGGTGCTCGACCAGGTCAAGGACCTGCTGTCGTTCCTGCCCTCCAACAACCTCGAGACGGCGCCGCAGATCGACGCCCTCGACGACCCCGACCGGCTGTGCCCCGAGCTCGACTCGATCCTGCCCGACAGTCCCAACGTGCCCTATGACATGAAGGCCGTGATCGGCCACGTCGTCGACGACGGCGACTTCATGGAGTACCACGCCGCATGGGGCAAGAGCATCGTGTGCGGGTTCGCCCGCCTCGACGGTCGGGCCGTCGGCGTGGTGGGCAACCAGCCGATGATGCTCGCCGGCGTGCTCGACATCGAGTCGTCGGAGAAGGCGGCCCGATTCGTCCGCACGTGCGACGCCTACAACATCCCGCTGATCACCTTCGTCGACGTCCCTGGCTTCCTGCCCGGTGTCGATCAGGAGTACGGCGGCATCATCCGCCACGGCGCCAAGCTGCTCTACGCCTACTGCGAGGCGACCGTGCCCCGCATGCAGGTCATCACCCGCAAGGCCTACGGCGGCGCCTATGTGGTGATGGACTCCAAGGGCGTCGGCTGCGACATCTCCCTCGCCTGGCCCACTGCGGAGATCGCGGTGATGGGTCCCCAGGGTGCGGTCGAGATCGTCTACCGACGCGAGCTGGCCGATGCCGCCGACCCCGACACCCGTCGCGCCGAGCTGGTCGACGACTACACCAACCGCCTCGCCAACCCGTATCTCGCAGCCGAACGGGGCTATGTCGACGACGTCATCGAGCCGTCGCAGACGCGCCGCAAGCTGATCGCCGGCCTCCGGCTCCTCGAGTCCAAGCGCGAGGAGATCCCCGACCGCAAGCACGGAAACGTGCCGCTGTAGCCATGTCGCTCTCCGTCGACCCCCAGCCCACCGACGAGGAGATGGCGGCGATCCTCGTCGCCTACGAGGCGCTCTGGCCGCGCCCGTCCGCCGCCACCACCCCGGACCGGCCCCCGCGTTGGCGCTTCGCCAGCCGACCCTGGACCGACCGAGCCGGGTACGGCGGCTGGCGTTGAGCATCGACGAGGTCGGCCGTGCCTGACGCCGGGCATCCGGCGCTGCACCTCACCCAGTCCGAGCATCGGGTCCGGTTCGAGTGGGGTCCGATGGGACTCCGGACACTGGCCCCGACCGTCGACGTCGTGATCGTGATCGACGTGTTGTCGTTCACCACCTGTGTCGACATCGCCCTCGGCCGTGGTGCGGAGGTCTTCCCCTACAAGTGGCACGACGGCAGTGAGGCGGCGTTCGCCGAATCCAAGGACGCCGTCGTCGCCGGACCTCGTGGGGGTTCCGAGCCGTACACGCTCGCACCCGCGTCGCTGGAGACCATCCCGTCCGGCACCCGGCTGGTGCTGCCGTCGCCGAACGGGTCGGCGTTGCTCGCCGGAGCGGTCGAGGCGGGGGCCGACGCGGCCGTCGCCGCCTGCCTCCGCAACGGTGCCGCAGTCGGGGCGTGGTTCGCCGATCAGGACGTCTCGGTCGCGGTGATCGCGGCCGGCGAACGATGGAACGGCACGACCGGGCCGATGCGAGCCGCAGTGGAGGATCTGTGGGGGGCGGGCGCCGTGCTCTCGCTCTTCGAACCGGACGATCTCAGTCCCGAGGCGAGGATGGCCGCATCGGCGTGGCGGTCGGTCGAGGGCGACATCGTCGACGAGCTGCACGCGTCGACCTCCGGGCGCGAGCTGATCCGGGCCGACCACGCCACCGATGTGCTGCTCGCCGGCGCGGCGCACGTGAGCGAACTCGTGCCGGCGCTCGTCGACGAGCGCTTCGTCGACCTCGCCGCCGGCTAGGGACGAACCGGCTCGACCCGCTGTGCGGTGAACGCGTAGCAGCCGCCGGTCACGTTGCGGCCGTGGACGAACGCCACGTCGTCCTCGGCGAGCACGGCGGCGACGGCCGCCTCCGTCGACTCGCCGGCGCCGACGTGGCGCACGCGGTGATAGGCGATGCGCCGGTCCGGCCCGTAGGGGCGAAGGGTCATCGCTCGCTCGGCCAGATCGGTCGGGAGTTCGGCGCTCGCGGAGGTGCCGGGGCAGTCGTCGGCGTGGACGACGATCGGGCCGACCTCGGCGTACGGGCCCTGCCACGGAAAAGGTGACCAGGCGATGATCGCGATCCGATCGCCCGGCTCGGCATTCGTCAGGCAGCAACGCAGCGGCCACCCGCCGGCGGCGTCGACGAACGGTTCGATCGGGTTGTCGCCGTGGTCGATCCCGCGTCGCAGCGCGTCGCGGAGCTCGCCGGTGTCGATGCCGGAGGAGAACTCGATGCTGGTCATGGCCGAACCGTACGACGACCGATCGGACGGATTCGGACGTGTGGCGCCGGCCGATTCAGCTGCGGTTGGCGCGGGCGGCGGTGAGGGCGGCGTCGAGCCCGTCGGGGTCGTTGGTGCCGGCCCGGAACATTCGGTCCTTGCCCCGCTTCGCGTCGCGGTACTGGATCTCGACGGCGTCGAGGCCCCACACGCTGTAGAGCCAGCCCCCGGGGATCTTGCGGATGCCCCAGCCGTACCACCAGCGGTTGCGGACGGCCCGGTGATCGGTGATCGCCGAGACGGGGATGACCCGCCGGGGCCAGCCGGCCGTGAACCCGATCCGCACCTCGCCTCGCTCGACGGTGGTGGTGAGGGTGGCGAACGTGCCGTAGACGGTGGCGAGGACCAGCCCGACGACGACGCCGAGCCACCAGACCTCGGCGAGCACGAGGATCACGACGGCGAACGGGATCACGACCAGGAGCGGGACGACGAACCACCAGCCGATCTGACGGTTGGCGTAGGGGCGGGCCATGACGTCAGCGTAGTCAGGCGCCGTGACGATGGTCCCGGAGCCACTCGACGCCGAAGTCGACGACGTCGCGCGAGCGCATGAGACGCCCGACCCCGGCGCCGACCGGTCCGCAGCGTTCGAGCCCGGTCTCGGCGAAGGCCTCCCCGAGGTCGGCGAAGTCCTCGTCGTCGTCCTCGATGTCGTCGTAGGTGGCCCACACCCGTTCGCCGTCGTGCAGGATCGGCGCACCCCGGCGCACGTGGGGGAGCCCGGTCGGCGGCGGGCTGCGGTACTCGGCGAGATGCAGCGACGTGTTGTTCGCGTGCGTGACCCCCAGCAGCAGGATGTGGGCGTCGAGGGCGTAGAGGCGGGCCAGCGGCGACGCCTCGCCCAGCGGGTAGTCGAGTTCGTGGGGTTCGAGGAGCTCGGGCGCCCGCGGCCCGGTCGCCGCCATGCTCGCGGTGGGGTGAGCACTGCGGCGCACGCCGGGCTGATGTCGGAAGCACTCGACGATCGCACCCATCAGGCGGGTCGGGGTGAGGGCGGGATCGTACGCGGGCACCTCGTCGCGGATCGTCTGCCACCAGGTCTCGGGAACGGGCGGGTTGCGCCACTCGGCAGGATCGCCCAGATGGTTGGAGAGGGTCGGCATCATCACCGTTCCGTCCGGTCCGACCGCGTCGAGGAGGGCGAGCACGACCGCGGGCGCACCGCCGGCGACGAAGCCGAGACGAGACAGCGAGGAGTGGACCATCAGCGTCATCCCCGACTCGACGCCGAGCGCGGTGAGGTCGGTGGCCAGGCTGGTGCGGGTCGCCGGTCGGTCCGCCGCCGCGATGGCGTCGGCTTCGGTCACGGCCCGATCCGTGTCGCGACGTACACCCAGCCGTTGACCTCCGAGGCGGGCATGTGGTCGCCGTACTCGCGTACGTGGACATCGAGGAGCCGGTCGGCGTGCATCCGGTCGAGCGTGGCGACGAGCGAGCCCTCCTCGACGAACACCTCGTTGACGCCGATGATCATCTGCCCGCCCGGTGCGAGGATGCGGCGGAACTCGTCGAGCGCGCCGGCGTGCACGTGGCCGAACGAGAAGACCCCCATGATCGCGACGGCGCCGTAGGCCCCGTCGTCGACGGCCAGCGGTTCGTTGAGGTCGGCGGACCACAGCGACCGATAGGCGCCGGTCTTCTCCGCCTCGGCCAGCATCTCGGGCGAGTAGTCGATGCCGTCGATGGCCGTGTGGCCGAGTTCGCGGAGACGGGAGGCGAGCAGCCCCGTTCCGCACCCGAGGTCGATCACGGGCAGCGAGCGATCGGTGACATGGGTCGCGAACGCGGCCGCGCATCGGCCCGGCATGGCGTAACCGCGGCCGCCGACCAGCTCTTCGTCGTAGGTCGCCGCCCACCGGGCGTAGAAGTCCTTGGTCTCGTGTTCTCGGATCGAGTACGCCCGCTCGTAGTACGTGGTCGGCTCGTCCGTGTCGTCGCTCACCCGGACAGTCTGGTCGCGGACGGCCCCCGCTGCCGGTCGAACGGCCGCCGTCGCTTCGGTGATCGAGGCGCGAGCGTCGGCTAGCGGATGCGGGACCGGATGTCGGTCAGCCAGGCGTTGGCGGCGGCGACACCGTCGCGGTTCGCCTCCTGCACCTCGGCGGTGCCGTAGGCCGAGGGGTACGACCCCAGGAACTTCACCGTGCCCTGCTTCATCTGGATGTTGCGCAGAGCGTCGCCGACCACCTCGTCACTGATGTGGCCCTCGCAGTCGATCAGGAAACAGTAATCGCCGAGGCCTTTGCGGGTCGGGCGTGACTCGAGGCGGGTGAGGTTGATCGCACGGGCCGCGAACTCCTGGAGGATCCCGACCAGCGAACCGGGCGCATCGGCGCGCTGGTAGATCAGGATCGAGGTCTTGTCGTGCCCGGAGGGCGCCGTGATGCCGTCGCGACCGACGAGGACGAACCGGGTCTGGTTCTCGGGGTGGTCCTCGATGTCGGCGGCGAGGACCTCGAGGCCGTAGACCTCGCCGGCACGCGCCGGCGCGATCGCGGCGGTGTCGAGCCGACCGCTCTCGGCCAGCTCGCGGGCGGCGTCGGCGGTGGAGTTGGTGGCCTCGATCGCGGCGTGACTCAGCTGGTCGGCGAGGTACCGACGGCACTGGGCGTAGGCGACCGGATACGAGCGCACGTGAGCGACATCGGTGCGCGCGACGCCGGGGTGCACCAGCAGGTTGAGGTTGATGTTGATCACGACCTCGCGCTGGATCAGCAGTGCCTCGGACTCGAACGCGAGGGTGTCGAGCGTCGCGTTGACCGAACCCTCGATCATGTTCTCGATCGCCGCGAAGCCGTAGTCGACGTCGCCTCGTTCGGCCGCTCGCAGCACCTCGACGATCGAGCCCTGTGGGCGCATCTGCATCGCCGCGAGGTCGGGCTGGCCGACGAGTGCCTGCTCGGTGAAGGTGCCCTGGGGGCCCAGATAGCCGATGGTCGGCGCGGGGTTCGAACTCACGGGCGTTGAGGATAGGACTGATCGCCACCCGAGCGGCCCGATATCGAGTCGTCGCCGATGCCGTAGGGTGCGCCCATGACGGCCGCCGACATCATCCGCCGGTACTACTGGCTGGCCGGCCTGTACACGTTGGCGGCGTCGCTGATCTGGGGCGTCAACACGCTCTTCCTGCTCGACGCCGGGTTGTCGGTGCAGGCGGTGTTCGTCGTCAACGCGGTGTTCTCCGCGGGCATGGTGATGTTCGAGATCCCGACCGGGGTGATCGCCGACACGCTCGGCCGTCGGGTCAGTTACCTGCTCGCGATCGCGGTGCTCGCCGTCACGACCATCCTCTATCTGATCTGTGCGGAGACCGAGTCCGGGCCGTGGGTCTTCGGCGCGGTCTCGGTGTTCATGGGGCTGGGGTTCACCTTCTACTCGGGTGCCCTGGAGGCCTGGCTGGTCGATGCCTTGCGGTCGGTGGGGGAGTCGGGCGACCTCGACCACATCTTCGCCCGGTCGGCGCAGGTGACCGGTGTGGCCATGTTGGTCGGCACCACGACCGGTGGGTTCCTCGGCCAGATCGACCTGTCGGTGCCCTTCGTCGTTCGAGCGATGCTGCTCGCCGGGCTGTTCGGCATGGCGTATCGCACCATGTTCGACCTCGGCTTCGAGCCGCGACCCCTGGCGGTCGGCAACATCGGAGCCGAGCTTCGCAACCAGACCCAGGTCGGCATCACGTTCGGCTGGCGCCATCCGGGGATGCGGCTGCTGATGCTCTCCGGGATGATCCGGGGCGCCTTCCTCAGCTATGCCTTCTACGCGATGCAGCCCTATCTGCTCGAGCTGCTCGACAGTGATCAGATCTGGGTCGTCGGTGTGATCACCGCCCTCATGTCGGTGTCGACCATCGCCGGCAATCAGCTCGTCGAGATCCTGACCAAGTCGTGCGGCCGTCGCTCGACCATCATCTTCGGCGGCTCGCTCACCACGACGATCGGCCTGCTCGGCATGGGTCTCGCCGACGACTTCTACGTCGCCGTGGCGTTCTTCTTGCTGGTGACCACCTCGATGGGGGTGATCACGCCGGTCCGACAGGCGTACGTCCACCACGTCGCACCGACCGAACAGCGGGCGACCGTCATCAGCTTCGACGCCATGGTCGGCTCGATCGGTGGCACCGGCGGACAGCTCGGGTTGGGCCGCCTGGCCGACTCGCGGGGCTTCGCCGCCGGGTACGTCACCGGCGGAATCCTCACCGCCCTGGCCTTGCCGTTGATCGCCGGCGTGCGTCGGGTCGGCGGCGAGCCCGATCGCATCGAAGGCTCCCGCGCCCGCAAGGGCACCTGCCCGCAAGGGCTGCCGCGCGATGCGCACGTCGAGTCGCGCTCCCCGCAGGTGGTCGCCGAACGCGCCTGAGTGTTACACGAGTTTGAACACCTGTCGTCAAATGCGTAACGTGGGAGGGTATGGAGTCGTTCAACTCGGTCGGGCCACCGTCGATGGCCGCAACCCTCTCGCCGGACATGACCCACGACGAGAAGGTCGCCCGCTTCACCGGTGGCCTCGCGCCGGGCTCCGGCGAGATCCGTGCGTTTGCGGGCAGCGACCGCCTCCGACCCGACGGGCGTCCCCGTCCGGAGTTCCGTGCCGAGCTGCGCCGCATCCCCAATGCGATGAACGCGTTCCACGTCGTGTTCACCCTCTCGCTGCCCTTCCTCTACTGCTGGCTCGCCGTGGTCGCCGGCGGCTGGCCCCTCGTCGCCGCAGTCCCGACCTACGCGTTCGTCTTCGTCGCGATGGGCTCGTGGTTCCAGCGGGTGCTCACCCTCAACCACGAGGCCGCCCACCGGCTCCTGTTCACGCGCAAGCGGTGGAACGACTGGATCGGAGAGAAGTTGATCGGCTGGCTCGTGTTCGGCGACGGCGGGAACGGCTACCGCCTCGCCCACACGCAACACCACCGCGACGAATTCGGCGAGAAGGAGCCCGACTTCCTCCTCTACGCCCTCTACCCCATCTCCAAGGCGTCCATGCGCCGCAAGCTCGTCCGCGATGCCATCGGCATCTCGGGCTACAAGAACCTCAAGCCCGCCTTCGTCGGCTTGTTCAAACCCAATCGACGGGCGCGTGCGCTGCGCTACCTCAGCGGCCAGCTGTTCGTGTTCTCGATCTTCCTGCTGTTCGGCCAGCCGCTGTTCTACGTCTTGTTCTGGCTGCTTCCGTGGGGCACCTACTTCCGGGTCTTCAACCGGCTGCGGGCGCTCGCCGAGCACGGTGGCATGACCCGCTCCGACGACCGACGCCTCACCACCCACAACATCCGTCAGGGCTTCCTGGCCCGGTACGTCTTCCTGAGTCAGGGCATCGGCTATCACCTCGCCCACCATGTGGACTCCGGCATTCCCATGAGCAACCTGCACAAGCTCCACCGGGCCCTCGAAGAGGACGGCTACATCGACCCGGCCCACACCCAGCCGGGGTACTGGGCGTTCTTCCGCACCCTCGCCCGCTGACGTGAGCACCCGGCCCGCCGGCGGGGCGCTGTCGGCGAGGAGCGTGATCGCATCGACCCTGCTCGGTACGGTCCCGCCGAGGCTCCCCGGCCGACTTCTGGTCGCGTTCACCTCCGAGTTCGGCATCCAACCCGGCACCACCCGCACCGCCCTGTCGCGCATGGTCGACCGAGGCGAGCTGTGTCACCGCGACGGCGGTGAGTACGAACTGGCCGGCGAGCTCCTCGCCCGACACGAGCGTCAGGAGGCCGGCCTGCACCCGACCATTCACCCGTGGGACGGCACGTGGGAGCTCCACGTCGTCCCACCCGGATCCCGATCGTCCTCGGACCGCGCCGCGCTGCGCCGCGCCGCATCACACCTGGGTCTCTGGGAGCGGCGAGACGGCGTGTGGCTGCGGCCCGCCAACCTCGCCCCGGACCGCCTCCCGAGCGCCCGCGCCGTCGTCGACGCCCAGACCGACCACTTCGTCGCGTCGCCGGCCGGCGATCCGGCGGCGCTGCTCGCCGAGCTCTACGACCTCGCCGGATGGGCGGGCCGAGCCGGCGATCTCGTCGCAGAACTGACCGAGACCGGCACCGCCCTCGCCGAACCCGATCGGCTCGCCGAGGGGTTCGTGCTCGCGGCGGCGGCGCTGCGTCATCTCGTCACCGACCCGTTGCTGCCGGGGGAACTCGAGCCCGACGGCTGGCCGGCGAGCGCCCTCCGCGCCGCCTATGGCGACTACCTCGTCGGGTACCAGGCCGGGCTCCGGGCGTTCTTCCGCAGCCACCGCCCGGCCGGCTGACCGGTTCCGCTCCGCCGGGTCGGCCGTCCTACGATGGCGTGATGAGCGATCGCTTCTACTTCCGCCAGCTGCTCTCGGGGCGCGACTTCGCGCCCGACGATCCGATCGCCCGTCAGATGGTCAACTTCGTCTACGCGATCGGCGACCGCAAGACCGGTGACGCCGTCCTCGTCGATCCCGCCTACGACGTCAACGGTCTCGTCGACGTCCTGGAGGCCGACGGCATGCGCTGTACCGGCGTGCTCGCCACCCACTACCACCCCGACCATGTCGGCGGCTCGATGATGGGCTTCGAACTCGAGGGCATCGCCGCCCTGCTCGACCGCGTCGACGTCCCGATCCACATCCAGGCCGATGAGGCCGAGTACGTCCGCAAGGTCACCGGCGTGACCGACGAATCGCTCGTGCAGCACGCGAGCGGCGACGTCGTCCGGGTCGGCGACGTCGAGATCGAACTCATCCACACCCCCGGCCACACGCCCGGCAGTCAGTGCTTCCTGGTCGATGGCCGTCTGGTGGCCGGCGACACGCTCTTCCTCGACGGCTGTGGTCGCACCGACCTCCCCGGCTCGGACCCCGAGCAGATGTACGAATCGCTCACCACCCGCCTCGGGCGGGTGAGCGACGACACCATCCTGTGCCCCGGACATCAGTACTCCGTCGAGCCCACGGCGACGATGGGTGCGACCCGCGAACGCAACATCGTGTTCCGGCCCCAGTCCAAGGACCAGTGGATGATGCTCTTCGGCTGATCGACGGCGATCCGGCGATGGGGTCGAGTCAGTCCTCGGCGAGCTGCTGCCACATGTGGCCGCAGTCGTCACAGCTGTAGTACTCGGTGCCTGAGAACCGGTCGAGCAGGTCGCGCTGGCCGAACGATCCACAGTGGCCGCAGACGGCGACCGGTCGCCCGGCCTCGTCGGCGAGTGTCGCGTCGATCGGCGCGAGGCCGTTGCGTTCGTGCACGCTCGGCGGCTCCTCGATCTCGGTGATGTCGATCACGATCGGCTCGAAGCCGTCGGCGTCGCCGAAGAGTGCGTCGAGATCGTCGAGATCGATGCCGGGCTCGTCGCGGGTGAACTCGAGTGCGGCCGGGTCGTCGGCGTCGGTCGCCGGGCCATCGGGCGCAGGCCGCAGACGTCGCCACAGGGAGGTCTCGGTGAGGGCGGGTTCGGGGTCGCGGTCGGGCCGAGGCCGATGGCCCGAGATGACCGGCAGCTTGACCGAGCGATCGCTCTCGCGGCCGGCATTGCGGGCCATCTCGCGCAGATCGATCACGCCGGTCGGCTCGATCACCACACCGTCGATGGTGTGGCCACTCCGGCGGGCCCGCTCCAAGGCCGCCGCTCGCAACGCATCTGAAAGGCTCATGGTGCTCCAACGCCGGGACCGACACCTCCGGCCCCTGTCACTCAACCTAACGATGGGGGAGGGCGCCTCGGGATAGGCCAAAAGGCCCAAATCTGAGGAGTTCGGCCCATTCTCCGCGGTGAGACCCGCCCGGCTTCGGTGACCTCGGCGCCCTCAGACGACGTGCATCAACGCGGCGATCTCGTCGACGTCCCACGTCGGCCGCACCCCCCGCGCGGTCGCAACCCGGTCGGCGATCGCCTCGGGACCCAGCGGATGACACTCCGCCAAGCCGGTGACGATCGTCCGCAGATAGGCCTCACTCGGCGCCGCCGGCGTCCGCTCCTCCGGCGGCTCCGGCGACGTGAACGACACACAGGGAACGCCGTCGACGGGGCCCAGCCCGACGAGTGCGTCGTAGAAGCCGTCGCCGATCACGACCCGATCTCCGGCTCCGAGCGCACCGAGCTCGGGAACCACCACACTGTCGA